>NZ_JBXWSJ010000063.1:0-23529 GCF_059613365.1 Ruegeria sp. BHSA163 | reverse complement strand
CTGAAAAACTGTTCGGGCTGTCACCCGAGAAATCTATAACTTTTCGCCAACCTTCAAAATCGTTCTGCTCTATGAGCCTCTTCGCGTCGAGCAAGGCTGCCCCGATTGCATTTCGCCCATAGGCTTGCCGAGGCGGGCCTATCAATGCTTCTGCAAATACCTGTGCGCTTTTTGCTCCATCGATTTTGGTCCAATCGACAACAATTGCGGTATTCGCAGCCCACTCAACATAGGTCACCGCTATGGCGCCATAAGCTGACTCCTGTATTGCAGCAAGCACGCGAGGATCGGTGATTGCGTCAGCGTATCCTTGGCGCTGAAACTCGATTTCCGCCTCGGTTATTGATCCGGAAGCATCTGCCAGCAAAACGAGTTCAAGCTCCACCTCTTCTGAAAGAGCAGGCAAACCTAATAGGATGAATAGCACGGACAGGATACGCATACATAAAGGGTAGCGTATCTCTACAGCTTTGAAACCGCTTAACGCGTGATACGGTTTTTTGTCCTAACAACTAAAATACCACCCAGTTGGTGGGTGGCAACGAAAGAATCCGAACCGTCGAACCCGCCAGGCCTCGACCTTCAACAACTCTGCTTTACCTCTGGTTCATGCGTTGGATTGCAGTTCTATTTCTCTTTGTTCCCGGTATCGCGTACTCGAATGACTGGGACTTTTACTCCGAGCCTGGAGCAATCGCGATTATGCGTCATGCGCTTGCTCCTGGTACGGGTGACCCGGCAAACTTCGAAATTGGTGATTGCGCGACACAGAGGAACTTAGACGAGCGTGGTCGGGAGCAAGCACGAGCCATCGGCGCTGCATTGCGAGAGCGGGACATTAGTTTCGACGCAGTGCTCAGCAGCCAGTGGTGCCGAACTCTCGAAACGGCTGAGCTCCTCAATGTGGGGCCTGTCAGTGAAGCTCCACCCCTCAACTCATTCTTCGGCGATTATTCGACACGGGACAGCCAGACAACCCAGACACGCAACCTGATCGCTAAAACCTCAGGTCGTTTGATGCTCGTCACCCATCAGGTGAATATTTCCGCCCTCACGGGACAGACTACGCGATCCGGCGAGGTTCTCATAATTCGATCCACAGCAAATGGTGTCGAAGTTCTTGGCAGCATTATGATACAGCCGTAATTCAAGAGGTTGAGGCAAAGCTTACGTCCACCCGTGGCCAATTGAGATTTTTCAACCATTTTCTAATTCATTAATTCGGGTCCGAACAGGAAACCGACCACCCAAAATCAAGGCCACTTTAGGTAAGTTTTTTTGACCCAAAACCGTAATTCTATCTTTTTTGCGACAGGCAGTAACGTGCCGAGGCACACAAATAAGGGCTTCGTGCATAGTCACGCAACCAAGTCTCTCAGCTAATAAAATAATGCAACAAAGACGATATTGACAGTTGCTCTTACCGATCCAGCGAACTGTGCATGCTCGCACATCGCTGGTGCGCGTCTAGACCGAACACTTCATTGATCTAGCTCCCACCCAACAATCTTTTTGGAGACATCCTGATGAGCACCACCGCAAAACTATCCCGACGGACAATCCTTGCTGCAGGCGCTGCTTTGCCACTGGCTGCAGGGGCAACCGTTCAACCGAGTGCAGCACTTGCCGGAGCGAACGGAGCAAGGACCCCGAACGCAAGTAAGTATTCGTTCAATCTCGGTAATTTTGAAGTGTCGACGCTTCTCGTTGGAACTCGTACAGTCGAAGAACCCCAAAAGACATTTGGGATGAATGTATCTTCTGACGAGTTCAAGGCTGTTTCAGAAGAGAACTTCATTCCAGCCGACAAAACCCATTTCTTTTTCACGCCGACCGTTGTGAACACTGGCGAACAGGTCGTTTTGTTTGACGCTGGCCTTAATGCAGCAGGCACAACAGCAGCTCTTGAAGCGGCAGGCCTGGCGCCCAATGACATCGACATTGTCGTGATCACGCACATGCACGGCGATCACATTGGTGGTTTGACGGGCGAGGATGGCGCCCCGACCTTTGCAAATGCCAGCTATGTCACAGGGCAGCTCGAGTACGACACGACCGCCGACGCTGAAAACGAAGCATTCGATGCCAAGGTTCGTCCGCTTGCGGACAAGATGACGTTTATTGGAGATGGCGACACGGTCGTTTCCGGTATCACTGGTATGGCGGCCTTCGGCCATTCACCTGGTCACATGATCTACATGCTGGAAAGCGGTGGCAAGCAGCTCGTAATTACGGCGGACACGACCAACCATTATGTCTGGTCGCTTGCTTATCCTGACTGGGAAGTTCGTTTTGACCGTGACAAGGCAGCGGCGGCTGCAACTCGCCGAAAAGTCTTGGGCATGCTTGCCACCGAACGGATGCCCTTCATTGGCTATCACATGCCGTTTCCCGCTGTCGGCTATGTTGAAACGCGTGGCGACGGCTTCCGTTTTGTGCCGCACACCTATCAGACGTTGCTGTAGACTAAAGGCTGCGACTTGCGACTGAAGCAATAGCGGGGCGCATTATTGCGCCCGTTCAGCTAATTGATCTGTGGTAAGTTGCGATGAAAAGGGAGATTTCCGATGCAGATTGGGAAAGCCGGGAAGGCAATAACATCCATTTCGACAGCAACTCACGACACCATCACGGTACGAAACCATGACCTAGCACACGAATTGATGGGCAGTGTAACTTTTACCGAGTACTTTTATTTGTTGACGACTGGGCGCAAACCAACACCGGATCAGGCCTACTTTCTTGACGTCTTGCTGGTTTCGATCGCGGAGCATGGGCTGGTTCCAACCAACCAAGCTGCCAGGATGACTTACGCAGCTGACCCCGATTTCCTTCAAGGAGCAGTAGCCGCTGGACTGTTGGGCTGCGGCAAGGTTATTCTCGGAACGACCGAAATAGCAGGACGCTTTCTTCAGGAAACACACACCCGGATCGCGAAAAATGGCGAATCGCTGGACGACATCATTGTCGAGATGCGCGATGATGGCAGGCGCATTCCAGGCTTCGGACACCCCCTTCACAAGCCAATAGACCCTCGCGCGCAACGCATTCTTAACCTTGCCGAAGAACGGAAGGTCATGGGCACATACACACAGCTCGCCCGTGAGATAGAAGGTTCTGTGTCTCGCTTTTGGCCGAAGCCCTTACCGATGAACGTCTCTTTCGCAATTCCCGCAGTACTCCTCGATTTGGACTTTCCGCCTTCAGTGCTTAAAGCGGTCCCCATTCTGGCTCGCACGGCAAGTCTGTTAGCTCACCTCGCTGAGGAGAGCGAAACGCCTATCGGATTTACGTTGGCGCACCACGCGGAGATGGGCGTCAACTTCAAACCAACCAAGTCGTGAAATGGGCCAGCTAAAACTGTCTGACATGCCTTGGAACGAACTCGCCGCTGTGAATGATGCGGCATACCGGAAGCAGCTTGCGTATCTCTGGGAACACTCCGAGTTCTACCAGATAAAGCTCGCCGCGGCGGGAATAGCCTCGGCCGAAGAAGCCGGGGGACTCGACGACGTTTCGAAGTTGCCTTTCACTGAAAAAGACGAGCTACGTGCGTCGCGAGACGAAGATCACCCCATTGGGCGTCATCTTGCGGCCTCCATGACGGAAATCGTTCGGGTGTACTCGACCAGCGGGACTACAGGAACACCCAGTTACATCCCGCTTACTGCTGATGATTTGGCTAATTGGGTTGAAATTTCAACTCGATCTTATGGCGCCAGCGGATTGGCCAAGGGCGAACGTATGGTTACGACGTATAACGCCGGGCCGTTCGTTGCGGGCGTGACGCTGGACGCTTTTGCTAAACTCGGGGTCTGTCACATTCCAGTTGGTGCTGGAAATACCGAGCGCTTGATGACTGCTATTCAACTCCTAAAGCCTACCGTTCTCGGCTGTACGCCGTCTTATGCGCAGTACCTTTCGGAATGGGCGTTCGAGCGTGGAGTCGATACTGCTACGTCCTCGGTGAATAAGATTCTCGTCGCCGGAGAGCCCGGGGGTGGCGAACCCGCAATGCGGCAACGCATTGAAAATGCTTGGGGTGCGCGGGTGACTGAAGCAATGGGAATCGGTGACATATCTGTGTCGCTTTGGGGGGAGTGCACGCATCAGAACGGAATGCACTTCTCCGGCGCAGGTTTTGTTCACTTCGAACTTATTGACCCTGAATCCGGCACCAGCATCCCCATCGAAGACGGTTCAGAGGGCGAGTTGGTCTACACCCACCTTATGCACCAAGCTGCACCTCTTCTTCGCTTCCGCTCACGTGACAGGGTACGTCTAAGCACTGGAGCTTGTCCATGCGGCCGAGATACCCCGCGAGTGCGTTGCATCGGACGGACCGATGATCTTTTGATTGTGCGCGGCGTCAACGTGTTTCCTTCCGCTGTGCGAGACGTCGTCGGAAAAATCGGGGTTGAGGTCAGCGGAGCAATCTCGATCAGGCCAAAGACTAAATCAGTTAAGCAAGCACCACCATTACCAATCGTCGTCGAGTTGGCAAAAGACCAAGAAGCCGACGTTGGGCTGTCCAGTCTCATTCGCAAGCGCCTGCGTGACGAACTGCTGGTGACGACCGACATTACTTTAGTTCCTTTCGGCACTCTGCCCAGAACGGATTACAAGTCAAAGTTGGTCGATTGGTCCGAAACGGAATGAAGCCAAAATAGGGGGGGCAAACGAAATGGAAAAGAGCAACGACCTGCGGAAAATCCAAACGCAGGGCGTCCACCACATAACGATTATCGGAGCGGACCGGAAAACCTCCATCGACTTTTGGGAAGGCGTGTTGGGCATGCCGTTCGTCTTCGATCAGCCGAACCTCGACAATCCGAACGAAGGGCACATTTACTTCGATCCCGGTGACGGTCGTTTAATCACGATCTTCACAAATGAGGACCGCAAGCCTAACCCGACCGCTGTTCCCGAGGACATCGGATCGCTTCACCATCTTGCGTTGAACGTGAGCCAGGCGACGTTCTGGCAAGTTCCGTCGAGACTTGACGCACGTGGCGTCGCGCATTCCGGCCCTGTTGATCGTGGGTTTATGGATTCAATCTACTTCCGCGATCCTCTCGGCCTTCGGATCGAATTGGCTTCCTATCGTTTTGAGCCGCCCGAAGGCTGCCGCCACGCCGACGTGATGATCGAAGCTCACCGTATCCGGGTGACGAGGGGAGATCACCATATCGACAAGGAACATCTTGCTGACGCCATTGAGCTCCTGGTGCGTAGGGATCAGCAGTCCCTGTCTACGGATCGCTCGGCTCGAAACCCATACTCCTAAATAGTGTCAGGTAAGTATGGCTTCCTTTACGTGTTGAAAAGAAAGTTAAGATGGATAATTTTTCGACCCAACTCGGTCAACGCATTGGCCTCCCGGACGCGCTTTCAGTGCTGCTTAAAGAGTATCCCCGCGAAGGCTGGGAAGCACATCCAGGCTTTGAAGGCCTCGTCCGCTTTTGGCTGGACCGCCACATGATGTTCCGTCGGCTTTTGGAAATGCTGACGACTGAAACCGAGAAACATTTGGACCAAAAAACGGACCCGATGGTCTTCAAGGCGCATGTATCAAAGCTTGGCTCAATGCTGGTTGGCGAACTAAACGGTCATCACAATATAGAGGACGCTCATTACTTCCCCGTATTGGCGAAGAAGGAGGTCAGAATACAACGCGGTTTCGAAATCCTTGACCGTGATCACCACGCTTTGGATGATATCTTGCATCGTTACGTTGAAGCGGCGAATGCAGTGATAAATGCCGAACTCCAATCAACTCGAGAGATTGGTAAGTTCCTCAAAGAGACAAATGCACTTAAGAGTTTGTTGTCCCGCCATTTGATCGACGAGGAAGAACTTGTAGTTCCGGTGATCCTCAAGCACGGCGCGGGTGGTTTGGGATGAAATTCACGCCTAGCGGCAAGCAACAAACCCTCAAGCGGCTCGAAAAAAACAAGCTCGTCCGAATACAGTCGTATGCGAAAAAGCAAATAGCCTCTCTGTCTGTTGTGCCAACGTTCAACTCATCGACTTGAAACGTCTACTGTGTGGATTTGCTGACGACAGGGAGACGACCAGTTAAAGTTTGTTGAAGAATCCGCATGGTCACCGGCGAACAATTCCATTCGTGCTATTGGCTTGTATAAAATTCCACTTTGTTACTCTGGGAGTATTCCTTGGTTACGACTTTGATCGTTCTCGCGCATCCTGACAGGCGTTCCTTCAATGGTGCGTGGGCGGAGGCGACGCGAAAAGCCTGCATGGACGCAGGAGACACGGTTTTGTGTTCCGACCTTGTCGCCATGAATTTCAATCCAGTTGAGAGCGAGCGGCATTACTCGCACCTTTGTCCTGACAGATCTTTTGATCCGCTTCAGGCCCAAGAGGAAGCAGCCAAACTCGGGTGCTTGCCCTCAGAAGTTGAAAACGAGGTCAGGAAATTGCGTCAAGCTGACCGAATTATCTTTCATTTTCCCATTTGGTGGTTCGCCCCGCCCGGAATTTTAAAAGGCTGGTTTGACCGTGTTTTCGCGCATGGAGCGCTTCACAGCGTAGAACAAAGGTTTGATACTGGACAGTTTCGAGGAAGGAAGGCTCTTTTCTGCGTGACCACTGGTTCAAGCGGCTACGAGAGTTCATACAACGGCAAGGAAGGCGACATCCAAATGCTTCTCTGGCCTGCGGCGTATACGCTTCGATATCTTGGGTTTTCCGTTCTGAAGCATGAAATCGTCCATGGTGTTCACGGCTATCATGGAGAGGAACAACGCAGAGAGTTAGAGGCGCTGCTAAGGTGTGTTTTAGGTGATCAGCGCAGGTTGATTGAGGATTTTGACAATCGCCCTTTGCTCCAATTCAATCCGGACAACGATTTCGATTCGGAAGGTAAACTAAAGCCCGACCGACCCAGCCATACTCATTTCATTCGTCATGAACCTTGATCGCTTCGCCCGGAGGTTTTGATCAGACGAACTTGTCTTGAGCCGGGCACAGGGCTTTCATCGCCTCAGTCAATGACTAAATTATCGCTATTCATATATTTCAAAGCCCGTCCCGAGATCATTCGCCAAAGTTCAAGCCGATTTCGGGTGGAGTAGCGCTGTCTACTCTGATGAGACTTCAGCCAAACGGAGGACGATAAGACACTTTCGTGGACGCGGGATCACCAACCTCGCCGTATTTGTTAAAGGCCGCTTGCTTCGTAGAAGCTCGTTCGGTTCACTCAGTAATTTACATTCAGTATCGAAAGAAGATTCTTGATTTCTTTTATCGCTTCTGCCCTGTCATCAGGCGACATTTTTTGAGTTTCCAAGGTGACGCGAAGCCCCTGTGAGGAAATGGTGTGGATTGTCTCAATGAACCTCGTGTTGCCTGAAGGAAGATCGACAAGGTAGTTCCGAACCGGTTCTTCAAAGCCTTTGACGACCCTTGGCTCCGCCTCCGTAGCGTCGAACTGATTTCGAACCAGAGAAAATGTCTCATGCGCAATCGCGATTCTTCCTGGTTCGGCCAATGTCTGAAGCCTCGCGGCAAGGTTAACTTCATTGCCAATGATGGTGTAATCCATTCGGTCCTCGCTACCGAAGTTTCCCACAGTGCAATAGCCTGTATTAATGCCGATCCGCATCCTGAGAGGCTTCTCTATTCCCAAGTCCCTCCACTCACGCTCCAGCTCTTTGCCTCGTAATTGCATCTCGATCGCGGTTTGCACGCAGGCGACGGCGTCCTCACGGACACCGAGGGTTTCGGGATCACCAAAAAACATCATGATCTCGTCACCAATGTATTTGTCGATCGTAGCTCCGTTGCGCAAGGCGATCTTCGACATTTCCGTAAGGTAGTTATTCAATAAGTTGGTGAGCTCTTCGGACTCCAGTTTGTCAGCGGTTTCCGTGAAGCCAACAATGTCTGCAAACAAGACAGAAAGCTTCTTGCGCTTGCTCGCTATTTCCACTGTCTGCTGCCCACTGAAAATCGAAGAGTATATCTGTGGTGACAAATACTTGGACAACTGCGCTGACAACCCTTCAAGCGTTGCATTTTTCCGAGACACTTGCTCGGTTGCTTCCTCTGCTCGTCGTTTTGCCTCACGCAGTGCCAACTCCGATTGTTTTTGATGCGTAACGTCAGCGTAAATCGCAACGGTCCCGCCGTCGCTAGTCTTGTGCTCTGTCACCTCTATCCACCGATCCGGCATGTGGCGCTGAATAAAGGGACCTTCCGGTTTTTTGTGACGGCGGAGGCGATCGCGTTTCCACTCTTCTTCTCGATTGATTGCATCCAATATCTGCCCTGATCCCGCAGCCGCCTGAACGACCTCTTCAAACAAGATACCTGTTCTTAGAACTTCGTTCGTGTTTGGTTGGACAAGATCCTGGTATCGCCGGTTGGACAAGACCAAACGATCGTCACTGTCATACAATGAAAACCCTTCCGCAATACTTTCGATGGCATCGATGAGCCTTTGCCTCGCTTCAGCTACCTGACGAAGATTATTTTCCTCAACCTCTACCGCCGTATCCCTAAAAACCGTGAGCGCTTTTGCCATCTCAGCAATTTCATCTTTTGCTTTGGTTTCGGGGACGTGTGCACGCAGATCACCGCCCGCAATGGCCAACATCGAACGGCTTAAATCGCTCAACCGCGCTACGAAATTACGGTCAACTACCAGCCAAGTGAAAGCCAACAGCATTACCACGGTCAGAACACCAATAGCGATCCCTGCTATAATCGGGCGATTGTGGATTTCGCGCTCACGGTTTACCGCATTTTGCAACTCCGCGCGCAATTCGCGGTTGAGTTCTTCTAGTGCTCCGGACAACGTAACAAGAGCGGCATCCAGATATACTGCTCTTTCCAGTAAAGTATCCATGTCAACCGCATCGACCGACAGCGATTGTTCTGTTGCTTCAAGCTCGCTGTGCAAACGGTCAAAGGCTTCTTGAACCGTTGTCTCCGAACCAATTGTGCTTCGACCGGCGACGCCCTTGTGGATTGATGCCATTCGCGCTTCCAGGCGCTCAAAGGCGGATCGAAACGGCCGTACATCATCACCCTGTACTGAGCTGTCGGTCATGAATGAAACCGGCAGCTTTTTTGCTTCATCGCGCAGGTTCGAAACTAGGTCTCCAGCCGCGAGACTGTTTTCAATCGTCTCATGTGCAGACGAAATGAAGTTCACCGCATTTTGTAGCTCGCGAATGAAAACATTCACGATTAGAATCTGCAAAATGAGAAGCCCAACGGGAACGGTAATAGCAAGAAGCAGCTTATTACGAATCCGCATGACCCTAACCTTTTGTGATCCGGCTATATTTTACCCATTTCCTGCCATTTGTCGAAAATCGGCTCGATGGCAGCGCCAGCCAGGCCCATTGCCTCTTGAGGTGTCGCAATTCCCTTTGCAACATGCGCGAACATGTCTGGGATAATGCGGCGATTCTGCACCTCGTCGGTTGCAGCATTTGAAAAGCCGGGGAACCCGAAGTTTGTAAGAGTCTCAGGTACGGCTGAAAGAACATCGTACCGCCTATTTGTCTCGGAAGGGGCAAGTATCAGCTCGTCGAGATCAGGAACCGCACCCGGAAAAGCCGGCATGTTTTGGAACCCACTTTTGATCAACCCATCCCGAAACGACCCGATGTAGTCGAGAAGAAATTTTTGTGCGCCATCAACGTTGCGGGCGAAGCGCCAGATTACATAAGTATTGGTAGCAAACGCCGGACCACCTCCGCCAAATGGTCCACTGGGAAGTTTTGAAAGCGCAAGATCGGGCTCTACCGGCAAGCGCTTTGCTTCTGCTGCTCGCACAACAGACATGGTGTCGATGGTCAAACTTGCAGCGCCGGACAACATTGCTTGGTTATTGGATGCTGAAGTCCAGTTGAGGACTTCCGGAGACATCGTTTCCTCATAAAGAGCCTTCCCGAACTTCAATGCCTCAAGAGTATTTTTTGAAACCAATGCCGGACGGTCGTCCTCGCTCTGAACAAAAGATCCGAAGGCTGCCATCAGTGCGCGCAAGCTATGGTCTGCATTGTGTTCGGCGGCGTAACTGAGCCCTACGGGCGCATCGAAAAGAAGCTTTGCGGCGCGACCTGCCTTTCTAATACTATCCCAGTCTTCTGGTACTGTTCCAACGGCGCTCCAAACATCACTGCGATATGTGACAACTGTCGGTGCATAACTTTCAGCGAAGCCATGGTAGCGACCTGTACGCGGATTGAAAACACTTCGGCGCGTGAAGTCATAGGCTTTGCCAAATCGCTTTTCACACTCAAGATGGATATCTCTGTGATCGATAGTGTGATCTTCCAGCGAAGGGCGTGGTGACAGAAAAAGTACCAAATCGTGCCCCTCGCCAGCTTTCACTTCTTCAGCAGCAAGTTGCCCGATTTCGCCAAGGCCCACGTTTGATACAATAACGTCCGTGTCGTTGTCTTGTGACCACGATTTTACAAACTCGTCGTTAAACCAAGCTTCATATGCCGGAACAAAGTTCTTCCAACGCATGATACGCAGCGTTTTCTGAGATGCATTTGCCCTGCTAGGTAATAGTGCAGGCGTGGTGAGGCCCGCGCCGAAACAAGCGCTAATTCCGGAAATTATTTCTCTTCTGTTCTTCAAGTCTCTTTCGATCTGGCTTTTGAGATGCCTGGAATTTCCGTTGCCCCCCTAAATTGACCACTAAACAAACCTGTCGAAGCCTAGCTTAGCATATGCCAAATTGTCTATCGGCGCGCAAGAAATTCAACTTGTGCAACTTATAGAGCAAAAGGCGCATGTTGCCTGTTTCGTATATGACCGCTTTGGACTCAAGGCGGTCATCTGAGTGATTTTGTCAGATGTCCGCTTTACAGTCTTCAGCGGTCAAACGCGGCGTGCGACACGGCGACATGTGCGACACTGACGTATCGCAGCGGGTTTGAAACGACGCCTCTTTCAGAGCCGAAATCTCAAGTCCAATGGTGAGTTTTTAATAGTGATTGGCGCCCCAAAATTGATACATTTTGATAGTTGCCAGTGCAATGGTAGGCATCAGGCGCCTCCCAGCACTTTGGCTTTTGCTTTAATTATGACTTCAGAAATATAGCTATCTCGTTGTTGGAAAAATCGGCGTCCGTCGGCACTGTTCTTCCAGAACTCCAGCAACTCGTCATGAGTTGAGCCCCTCGCCATCGGCTTTTTGCGTTCAGCTGGGTTATCAGTGAGGTAGGTGGCGATGATCATGTCGTCTTTTCGGATTTCTTCTTCGCCGTCGAAAAGAGCCGGATCGGGATCGCGAACGGGAGGAAATCTTGGCCTATCCCCCATGTGGGGAACGCCTTCAGCCGATAGTCGATCACAAATCGCTTGCAGTTCTTCTCTGAATTCTGTGTCTTTCGACGGGTCTGTCCATTTTGCCAATGCTCTGGCTTCCTGACGTTCTACCGCCGCGAGGTACAAATCGCGGGGTATGGCCAGATGTTCTCGATATCTTGCTATCCTGACTTTAGGGGTATCAGCCACCGAGCAATTCCAGTCTTGATTGCAGCTCATCCAATTCAAGATGAAGTTGTTCTGTCTCGATAGCTTTTCGGGCGGCTTCAATGGAACGCAGCAGCGCGTCTGCTTCATCGGTCGTGATCTGACCTGAAGCAACTGCTCCTAGAACAGAATTCACGGCTTTCAAAATGTCTTCAGGGCCGTTTATCTTTGGCAGGACGACTTTGAGCGGGCGACACTTTCGGGGTGGCAGAATGCGCTCAAGGCACAACCGTATTGCGGTCATGTCACCTGCTTTTGCCAAGTCTATCGCCTTTTGCGTAATAGCTTTGGCATCCCCGTCCATCATTGCTTCGGCCGCCAGTGTCGCTTTGTTGCGCGCGCCCTTGGGTCTTCCCTTAGGATTTCCGCTCTTACCCTTGGGAAACTTTCCGGCTTTTGAAGTCAAAGCCTGTTTTGCTGCTGTATTTTCAGGCTGCGGTTGCGAATTCGGTACGGTCACAGCTAACGGCTTTCATTAGAGGTAAAGGTCAGCTTAGTTTACCTAAATTTAGTCAAGCCGTATAGCTGAAATTGACCTTGAGACATCAATCATTCGAATTTCTTGAATGGCAGTATTTGGTAAGAGCCGTTGCGTCTGCTAATGCGCTTTGAGCACTTGTCAGTGAACTCGAGTTCACTCGTCTCGATGCACTTGCATTAATCACAGTATTAAAAGCAGCCATTCATCCAACCCGCAGTGAATGACCGCTTCGAGCCCAAAGTTACCGGGTGCTGCAGTCCGCGCTAAGGACGGCAATGCGCAGAAAGCCGACTTTGCAAAGCTAGGCTTGTGACCCATTGTTAGCATTCGCGTTTCGCTGAACCGTTGGATGGTTTTGCCCCAAATGACCGATGGTGCCGCTAGCATCAATTTTCATTCAAAATTGGCTTCAACCAACAACTGCAAGGCGTTCCCTGTCAATTCGAGTTGATATCAGCAATGATCACCCCTTTTTGCCATTCGAAGCTCACCTGGCGTTTGGCCAGTCCAAGCGCGAAACGCTCGGGTGAAGTTCGAACTGCTTGTGTATCCAAGCGAAGCCGCGATCTTCATATCGGTGGTCTGCAACCATTCTGTGGCAAGCATCCTTCTAATTTCCTGCCGAGTAGGGTATCCTATGGGCGTCGTTCCAAGTCTGCTTTTGCGGCTCTGTGCCAACTGTTCGCGTAACGTTGGTAGCTCACGTAGGTTTTGTGAAAATAGGTTTCGACGTCGAAGGCCGCGCGCTCGGGGAGTGCACCTGTCGCCAAGAGGGCGGCTCCCTGGCTCGTCCCTGTTGCGGTGGCGGTCGCGTCGACCCTGCAGTTTGTCGCCGCGGCGAGCATAGTGACGAAGCCTTTGTTCCTGGCAAATGGACCTTCGACGATAATGCGGCCCTTGTGTCCGGTCAGCGACAGGCATTCCGCGGTCATCAACCCGAGGTAAAAACTTACCGCCGCCGCGCGTTCCTGGGTTCCGGGCAAGGGCTCTGACCCCATCCAGCTATGTTCTTGTCCCTGAAACGGTCCGCTGTCCGAGACCATTGCGGGCAAGAGCATGGGGCCGTCTTTCGCGACCAAGTCAAGGAATTGCTCGGCACATTCGGTGGTTTGACCGTTCACCGCCAACTCGAACTCGCGTCCCCCCATGAAACGGGCGGAGGGTACCGGGGCACCCAGTGCGTTGACGTTAAAAAGCGCGTCACGCGAAGGGTCCAGGGTTACTTCTTCGCCGCCGATGGTCATGGCAATGACCCATGTACCGGTCGAAACGACGGAAAACGGCCCGGTTCGGGTCAGTATATGAGGCAAAAGTGATGCGTTTGAATCGTGGATGCCGCAGTGCACCGGCGTGTCAAAGCGCAGGCCGGTTTGCGATGCGACCTGCGGCAACACGGGTCCGAGAACCTCCGCAGATTTGCGCGCGGGCGCCATTATTTCAGATATGCCCAACCGTTCGACCAACGAAGAATAATGCGCCTTGGACGGATTCCACAGATCCGTGTGACAACCAAGGGACGACACGTCGCTGGCCGGCACGCCTGTCAGGCGAAGCCCCCAGTACTGGGGATAGGTGAGAATGGTGGCGGTGCGTTCGCGAAGCGCGGGGTCCTGCTCAAATTGCCAATGCAACTGCGCGCCCAGGTTCAAACCCATCGGCAACCTTGGCGATCCGGTTTCCTCAAAGGGTGGGCGTATGGCGTCGTAGGCCGCGGCCAGATCTTCAGGGCCTGTGTGCTCATAGTCGAGGATCGGGGTAGCAAGCGCGCCGTTTGGCGCGATCAGGGCGCAAGACGCCCCGTGGGTCGTGATGGAAATGGCATCTACGCCGTGCTCCTTCTGAAACTGCTCCAACCCGTCCAGAAGGAAGCGCCAGATCGCCTCAACATCGAAGTGCGGATAGGGTGGAGCGGCGAGAACCATGTTAGGCCGGGTCAGCACCTCCACTTCGGACATATCAGTCGCATCGACCAGCACAAGCTTGGCGTTGGTCTTGCCAATGTCGATGACGGCGACGTGCCGGGGCGTCATGGCATGTGGAAGACGGGCGTCAGCGGCACCGCCACGGGCTCGTTGTCGGGCTTGGTTTCCATGATGTCCGCCATATGCGCCCACCATCGCTGCATGATCTCGTGGCCGGGCAAGGCATCCATTTTGTGGTCGTCGGTGCGCCAGAGGACGCCAAAAAGAATGTTCGTTTCTTCGTCCAGATGGATCGAATAGTCGGACACGCCTGCGTCTTTCAGCAGCGTGGAAAGCTCTGGCCAGATCTCATCGTGGCGCTTTTCGTATTCATCCTTGCAGCCCGGGTTGAGCTTCATCTTGAAGGCGTATTTTTCCATGTCAGCCCCTCCACATCGACCAGAGCCGGGGCAGCGCGATGACCGAGATCAGTAGCGCCCCGATAACAATCGACATCACGATACCGGGTACGTTCAGCAAGCCAAGTCCGAAAGTCACAAGCCCCATAACAAAGGCCGCGATCACAACGCCGGGGATGGAGCCGGAGCCGCCGAGGATGTTGACCCCGCCAAGGACGACCATGGTCACGATCTCAAGTTCCCACCCGAAGGCGATCGAGGGTCGGGTCGAGCCGAGGCGGGATGTCAGGCAGACGGCGGCGACCCCGGACATCAGGCCCGTCAGCAGGAAAAGGGTGAACTTCACCCGGCCCACCCGAATGCCCGAAAACAGCGCCCCGGTGGCATTGTTTCCGATGGCATAGACCGCGCGGCCGAAATTGGTCATGTGCAGGATGACCGCGTAGATCACCGCAATGATGGCGAAGAGGACGAATTCGAACGAAATCACCCACCAGACATAGCCCTGACCGAAGAAGGCGAAATCGGCTGGATAGCCCTTGTAAACCTGATCGCCCAACACGATGAAACTGATCCCGCGAAAAAGGCTCATCGTGCCGATGGTGACGACGATGGATGGCAGGCCAAGGCCGGTGACGAGGAAACCGTTGACCGCCCCACAGGACAGACCGACGGCCAGACCAATCAGGACCAGCCCCTCTGTCCCGACACCCGCCTGCACGGCGGCGCCCATGGCTGTCGAGGCCAGTGCGATGATCGCGGCGACGCTGAGGTCGATTTCGCCAGAGATGATAAGCAGGGCCATGGCAAAGGCGATCATCGCCTTTTCGGTGAAGTTGAAGGTCGCGTCGGAGAGGTTCCAGGCGTTCAGGAAATAAGGTGAGGCGAAGCTGTTGGCGATGAAGATGCCGATTGCGACCAGCATCAGCAGACTTTCCCAGCTTTTAAGGTTCCGCTCCAGCGGCGAGCGCAGGCGATCGGGGATCGAGCGTGTCGTCGTGGTCATGTCGCGTGCTCCGCGCGTTTAAGGATGATGCGGCCCTTCGTCCGGTTGGCCTGGGCGTTCAGAACAACCGCGATGATGATCGCGCCGCCCGAGATGGCCATTTGCCAGAAGGGAGAGATGTTCACGACCGGCAGGGCATTGGCAATGATGCCGAGGAACAGCGCGCCCAGCAGCGCGCCGAGGACCGAGCCGATGCCACCCATGATCGACACGCCGCCGATGACGCAGGCCGCCACGACGGTCAATTCAAACCCCCCGGCAACATCGACATAAGCAACCGCGAAGCGAGAGACCCAGAGGTAGCCGGTCAGACCGGCCAGCGCGCCAGAGATCGTGAAGGCCCAGAACTGAGTCCGGCCCACGTTGATCCCGGCATAGGTCGCCGCATGGGGGTTGCCCCCGGCAGCGTAGAAGGCGCGGCCCAGGGTGGTGCGGGTCATGACGATGGTGAACAGGATCACTGCCGCGATGGCAAACCAGCTTAGCACCGGAAGACCAAGAAGCTCGGTGCGCGGGAATGCCTTGAAAGAGTCGCTCATCTCGTGGCTGTTGACCCATTTGCCCTCGGTCAGAAGGAAGATGGTTCCCCGGAAGATGGTCATGGTGCCAAGCGTCACCACGATAGGCGGGATGTACAGTTTCCACACAAGGATACCGTTGAACATTCCAAGGCACGCCCCGAACCCGGTGGCCACGACCAGCGTTACGATAATCGGCAGACCGGGTGCCGAGATATTGATCAGGGACACGACCATGCCGGTCAGCGCGATGTTGGCGGCGACCGAGAGGTCGATGCACTTTGTCAAGATCACGATCATCTGGCCGATGGCTAGCAGGATAAGCGGCGAGGTGTCGTTGAAGACGGAAGCCAGGTTCGACAGCGTGATGAACGCCGGGAAGCGGCTTGAGATGATGCCAAGCACCAATACGATGGCGACCAGCAGCAAAAGTTCGCGGGAGGCGAGGATACGTTTCATTGCGCGGCCTCCCTGATTCCTGCGGCGTGGCTGACAAGCGTTTCGGGCGTGATCTGGTCACGGGTCAGTTCCGCCACGATGCGCCCCTCACGCATGACGATCACTCGATCCGACATGCCCACGATCTCGGGGATTTCGGAACTGACCATGATGACGGCGAGCCCTTGCGCGGCAAGCTCCGCCATGAATTCATGCACGGCGGCCTTGGACCCGATGTCGATGCCCTTGGTGGGTTCGTCCAGGATGATGACCTTGGGCTGAGTGGCGAGCCATTTGGCGATCACGACCTTCTGCTGGTTGCCACCCGACAGGTTGCCGACATCGGTGTCCAGCGAAGCGGCGCGCAGGTCGAGACGTTCGGTATACTCCCGTGCCAGCTTGAATTCCTCGGCCAGCTTGATGAACCCCTTGCGCGAGGTGCGAGCGAGTGACGGTAGCGTCACGTTCTGAAAAATCGGCAGCGCGCCGATTGTGCCTTGTTTGCCCCGGTCCTCCGGGACATAGACGATGCCACTTGCAACCGCGTCGGCGGGCGATGCAATCGAAACCGGTGCCCCGTCGATCCTCACGGTTCCGCCCGAGGGGCGGGTGATCCCGAAAAGGGCCTGCATGAATTCGGACCGACCTGCGCCGACCAGCCCGTAGAACCCGAGGATTTCGCCGCGCCTGAGCGTGAAACCGATGTCCGCGAATTCGGTCGGGTGGTCGTACCCCGCGACTTCGAGGATATCGTGGCCGACGTTGTGGTCGCGTTCGGGGAAAATCTGGCTTACGTCGCGGCCCACCATAAGCTTGACCAGTTCCGGCTCACTGACATCTACAATCGCCCCTTCGCCGACCATCTGGCCGTCGCGATAGACGGTGTAGAAATCGGCGATGCGGAAGATCTCGTCAAACTTGTGGCTGATGAAGAGGATCGCCTTGCCTTGCGCCTTCAGGCTTTCGACAAGTTCGTAAAGCTCTTCGATTTCCTTCTGGCTGAGGGCTGCTGTCGGTTCGTCCATGATCACAACGCGCGCGTCGATGGACAGCGCCCGGGAAATGGCAACCAGGTGCTTGTTCGCGGTTCCTAGGTCCTTGAGCGTAGCGCCCGGATCAATCTTGGCCCCGATTTCATCCAGAATCTCTCGCGCGCGGGTCGCCATGGCGGGTTTGTCGATCAGGCCAAATCGCCCCTTTGGCGCATGGCCGAGAAAGATGTTTTCCGCCACCGTCAGTTCGTCGAAAAGTACGGTTTCCTGATGGATGGCGGTCACGCCAGCGGTTTCGGCGGATTGCGGTGTCGGGAAACTGAGAGCCTCGCCATCGATCCGGATGTCTCCCTCGTCGGGTTGATAAATGCCCGTCAGAACCTTCACCACGGTGGACTTGCCAGCACCGTTTTCGCCCACCAGTGCCGTGACCTTGCCCGGGTAGAGGTTCAGCGAAACATCTGACAGGGCCCGCACGCCGGGAAATGTCTTGGTCACGCCGGACAGGCTCAGAAGCGGTGTAGGGGCGGCGGCGTTCGACACGTCTGGTCTCAATTCCAACTTCATAGACAGTGTTTCTGGATGTGGGCAGAGTAGAGTGTCGGGGCGCGGGTCATCGCCCACGCCCCGACACGTCGTTCAGATTAGAAGATCGACTTGAACTGTTCGATGTTCGAGCTGTCGTAGGTGAACGGATCAGCCATGGCTGCCGAGCCGGTGTCATCCAGCGTCACCGAGCCCATGCGGCCCATCGGGATTTCGGCACCGGCACCGGTTTCAGCACCGTTGGCGATTGCATGCGCCAGCATGGTGGCCGAGTAGCCAAGGTCAATCGGGTTCCAGATCGCGAAGCTCTTGGTTGCACCGCTATCAACACAGCCTGCCATCTCGGACGGGAGGCCCAGACCAGTCACGTTGATCTCACCGATCTTGCCTGCGTCGGTCACCGCCTGGCAGGACGCCAGGATACCAACGGTCGTTGGCGCGATGATCGCCTTGAGGTTAGGGTAGGATGCCATGAGGCCCTGTGCTTCACGGTAGGATTTGTCACTGAGGTCGTCGCCATAGACGGTGGCCACCAGATCGACGCCGTCATAGTTCGGAAGAACCTCTTTCGCGGCCTCGATCCAGGCGTTCTGGTTGGTTGCCGTGGCCGACGCCGAGAGGATCGCAACTTCACCACCATCCGGCATGTGATCCGCGGCAAGCTTGATGATCGTGTTGCCGATCAGCGGGGTCGAGGATGGGTTCAGGTGCATCTGGCGTCCGCCTTCAGCCACACCCGAGTCCCAGGAAATCACGGTGATACCGCGGTCCATCGCGCGTTTCAGCGCCGGCACAAGTGCATCAGGGTCGTTTGCCGAAATCGCGATGGCGTCGACACCCTGCGCGATCAGGGAGTTGATGACCTCGATCTGACCTTCCGCGGTGGTGTCGGTCGGGCCGGTGTAGATGATCTCGACATTGCCTAGCTCTCCTGCGGCCTCTTCAGCGCCATCGGCGGCTGCTTCAAAGAAGCCGATACCAAGCGCCTTTACGACCAGAGCGATGCGCATGTTGTCCTGCGCCATCGCCGTGGTGCCAAACATGCTGGCGGCAAGGCTCATCCCTGCGACAAGTGATGTGAAAGTACGACGTTTCATGATAGTTCCTCCCAGAAAGTCATCTTTGGGTCTCGGGTTCCAGAGGCGGTCAAGAGGCCACCTCGTTTTCTTGAACGCTGCCCGACTGGGTAACGATCAGATTCACATCGGCAGCCTCAAGCATGGCCGCCGCCTTGTCAGGAATTCCTTCGTCGGTGATCACGGTCGTGATCCGGTCCAACTGACAAAGCACTAGGCTGGAGCGCTGCGCGAATTTCGAACTGTCGACCAGAACGACAAGCTCATCCGCCTGTCCGATCAGTTTCTGTTCTGCCTGGATCAGAAGGGGATCGGCCTCCATCAGACCGATGGGTCCCAGCCCCTGCGCTCCCATGAACATGCGCTTTGCATAGAAGTTGCGGGTCACGTCGTTATCAAAGGGCGACAGGATTATGTTCTGTTCCCGGTAGATCGCGCCGCCTGACAACATGATCGTGTTCTTCGAATGCTTCAGCAGGTGCTCGGCAATCGGGAACGAATTGGTAAAGACCTGCATCCTGCGGCTGGCCAGCGGATGCACCATCTGAAAGGTCGTTGTGCCCCCGTTTATGATGATGCTGTCACCTTCGCCACACATCTCAACCGCCGCGCGGGCAATCGCCTGCTTCTCAGCGATATTCATGGTTTCGTTGACGACGAACGGACGGCCCGCCAGCCCTGCGAACTGCGGTGGCGTTATGGCCTCAGCGCCGCCTCTTACACGGCGTACCTTCTGTTTCATGTGAAGTGTTGAAATGTCGCGTCGGATGGTGGCTTCGGACACGCCGGTCAGGGTGCACAGGTCTCCAACCGTCACGACGGGGCGATCCTGCACCGCTGAAATGATGATCCTATGGCGTTCTTTTTCGTGCAAAGCCACCTCCCTTTCACTCCACGCTGCGCAGATTCGTTGCAGCTGTCAATCATTTTCGATCACTTTCAATCGTTCTGCATTGCAGAATGATTGTTTGTGATTGTTTTTGATTGACATAGCGACGCACTCTACTAAGCCTAAACGCGATGATGCAGTACCGACCGCTGCATCCGTGAGGAGGGCAGAACATTGAAATCCATCGAAAATCAGTTTCTTGAGAACCGCTGGGATGACGCCGTGGCAGGTGGCATGTCCGAATCGGAACTGCTTCTCTATCGCTCCAACACGCTGGGTTCGGATAAGCGCGTCACGAACTATGGCGGCGGCAATACCTCTGCGAAGGTCATGGAAACCGACCCACTTTCCGGCAAAGAGGTCGAGGTTCTCTGGGTCAAAGGTTCCGGCGGTGACATCGGGTCCATGAAGCTTGACGGCTTCTCCACGCTTTACATGGACAAGCTGAACGCGCTGAAGGGGCTTTATCGCGGGGTAGAGTTTGAAGATGAAATGGTCGGCTATCTGCCCCACTGCACCTTCAAACTGAACCCGCGCGCGGCCTCGATTGACACGCCCTTGCACGCCTATGTGCCGCGCAAACATGTCGATCACGTCCACGCCGACGCGATTATTGCGATCGCAGCGTCGAAGAATTCGAAGGAGCTGACCCAAGAAATTTTCGGTGACCGGATCGGTTGGCTGCCGTGGAAACGGCCGGGGTATGAACTGGGCCTGTGGCTTGAAAAGTTCTGCCTTGAAAATCCGGATGCCGATGGCGTTGTCCTTGAAAGTCACGGATTGTTCACATGGGCTGACATGGCGAAAGACTGCTACGACTGCACCATTGACGTGATCAACGTCGCGACCAAGTGGTTGGCCAAAAAGACCGCCGATGTTCCGGCCTTTGGCGGAGCGGTCCACGAAAGCCTCGCCATGGAAGGTCGGCGGGCCGTTGCGGCCCGGCTGATGCCCGCGATACGTGGCTTTGTCAGTGGCAACCAGCACATGGTCGGGCATTTCAACGACAGCGACTCGGTGCTTGAGTTCGTGAATTCTAAGGAGATGGAGACGCTGGCGGCCCTTGGCACGTCCTGCCCCGACCATTTCCTGCGCACCAAGATCCGGCCTTTGGTCGTCGGCTTCGACCCGGCCCAGAACAACATCGACGCAGTGCTTGAAGGCCTGCCCGCGCAAATCGCGGCCTATCGTGAGGACTACACGGCCTACTACAACCGTTGCAAACACGATAACTCGCCTGCACTTAGGGACCCTAACGCGGTTGTCTACCTGATCCCCGGGGTCGGCATGATCACCTTTGCTAAGGACAAGGGCACGGCCCGCATTTCCGGCGAATTCTACGTCAACGCGATCAATGTTATGCGCGGGGCAAGTGCCGTCAGCGAATACTGCGGCCTGCCGGAGCAGGAAGCTTTCGACATTGAATACTGGCTGTTGGAAGAAGCCAAGTTGCAGCGCATGCCGAAACCAAAATCGCTGGCTGGTCGCGTCGCGCTGGTTACCGGCGGCGCCGGTGGCATAGGGTCGGCAACGGCAGAACGTTACCTGTCCGAGGGCGCCTGTGTCATGCTGGCCGACATCAATCCCGACAGCCTCACCGCGACGGAAGGGGTCCTGACCCAGCAGTTCGGCAAGGACGTCGTGAGCGCCGTCCTGATGGACGTCACGGATGAAAATGCCGTGGCCCGCGCGTTGGTTGAAACATCCGTCGAATTTGGCGGCATCGACATCCTTGTCTCGAACGCCGGGATCGCATCCTCTGCCCCGGTTGAGGAAACAACCCTCGACCTTTGGAACAAGAACATGGACATCTTGTCCACGGGGTATTTCCTCGTCAGCCGGGAGACTTTCAAGATCATGCGGGTGCAGGACATGGGCGGATCTATCGTTTTCGTAGCCTCGAAAAACGGGCTTGCCGCCTCGCCCAATGCCTCGGCATATTGCACGGCGAAGGCCTCGGAAATCCACTTGGCCCGTTGCCTTGCGCTGGAAGGTGCTGAGGCCGGGATCAGGGTCAACGTTGTGAACCCGGATGCGGTGTTGCGGGGTTCCAAGATCTGGGAAGGCGATTGGCTGGATCAGCGGGCTTCGACCTACGGCACGGACAAGGAGGGGCTGGAAGAGATGTACCGCAACCGATCCATGCTGAAACGCTCAGTCCTTCCGGAAGATATCGCCGAGGCCTGTTATTTCTTCGCCGCCGAGACCTCGGCCAAATCCACGGGCAACATTCTGAACGTTGATGCGGGCAACGTTCAGGCCTTCACGCGATAGGGAGACGGTCCATGAGCTATGAGAGCGCCAAAGCGCAATTCGCTGACTGGGGCGTCGACACTGAAGCTGCGATCAAGGCTCTGAGGGACATCCCGATTTCCGTTCACTGTTGGCAAGGCGACGACGTGGTCGGGTTCGAAAACCAAACCGGCACCTCGGGCGGGGGCATTCAGGCAACCGGAAACCATCCGGGCCGGGCCCGCAACCCGGACGAACTGCGGGCGGATCTTGAGTTTGCCTATGCAAAAATCCCCGGGTCACATCGGTTGAACCTGCACGCGATGTACATGGACACAGACGATACCCCGGACCGGGATGAGATCGAGTACCGACATTTCGTGCCATGGGTCGACTGGGCCAAGGACACCGGCATCGGGCTGGATTTCAACCCGACCTTCTTTGCCCATAAAAAGGCCGACGACAACCTGACGTTGGCGCACCCCGACAAGGGCATCAGGGACTTTTGGATCGAACATGGGAAACGCACGAGGGACATCGCGGCGCAGATGGGAGCCGAGCTTGGTTCACCCTGCATCAACAACATTTGGGTTCCGGATGGGTTCAAGGACCTTCCCATCGACCGTATGGCGGCACGGGCCCGGCTTGAGGTCTCGCTCGACACCATGCTGGCCGAGGCGAAATCGGATATGCTGGATGCGGTCGAATCCAAGCTTTTCGGCATCGGGGTCGAGGCCTGCACGGTGGGCAGCCATGAGTTCTACATGGGCTATGCGATCCGCAACAACACACTGCTGTGCCTCGACATGGGGCACTTCCACCCGACCGAGAATATCGCCGACAAACTGAGCGCCGTGGCCCTGTCTCTGGATGAGCTTCTGCTGCACGTGTCGCGCCCTATGCGTTGGGACAGCGACCATGTGATCATGCTGAACGATGACATACTGGCGATGGCACATGAACTGGTCAGTGGCGACCTGTTGGGCAAAACCCATATCGGGCTTGATTTCTTCGACGCTACGATCAGCCGCACGGCCGCTTGGGTGATTGGCACGCGCAACATGCAAAAGGCGCTTCTGCAGGCGCTTCTGAAGCCCTGGGATCGCTTGCGAGCAGCGGAGGACGCGCTGGATTTCACAAGCCGGTTTGTTGTGACAGAGGAACTCAAGGACCTGCCCTACGGAGCGGTGTGGTCTGAATTTTGCGCCAGAAACGGCGCGCCTACAGGTACTGAGCTGATCACTGAGCTTGACGCTTATCAGGCCGCTGTAGCGGGTCGCTGAGGCACGGTACAATTTTGTGGGAAGTCGCCGTCTGGACAATCTATGTTGGAAAGAAGGCCAAGATTGCGTTCGAAAGAAAGCGGTCGTTGCACCGGCGACCATTGAGCGGCCGCTTTGTCCTGTGTGGATGGCTCCTGCAAAGCAAGACATTTTTGTGAGGGGTGTGTGGTCAGAAGCGGTCTTGTGTCCGGCCTGTTTGCGCGGTGCGTCTGACCGCTGGCC
>NZ_JBXWSJ010000062.1:0-25491 GCF_059613365.1 Ruegeria sp. BHSA163 | reverse complement strand
AGCGAGAGCGGGAACCGAATGTACAGCATCACTGCCAGGCGGATAATCTCAGGGCTGGTTTTGAAGTATTTGAAATTGGCAGGCTTGGTCATTCCCAAACGCTACGCAACCACCTTGCCCGGCTCAACACGCGTTTTTTCTGACAAAACGCTACCAGTCACTCGTTTTTTTCATAAACAATAAATGGCGTTTTTTTAGCCACTTTGTCATAAAGAGCTCGACCTGGGTAGTTAAATTCTTGGGTTGTCCAGTAAGTGGTTGGAACACCGTGCTGTTTGGCGATCTGAAAAACAGATTCGATTAGATCTCGACCTACACCTTTTCCCCTAACCTGCGGATCAGTGAAAAGATCCATAAGATAACATGTATCCTCCACGGACCACATGAACCTATGGTAAAGATAGTGCGCTAATCCAACCGGTTTTCCGTCTAACTCAGCGATGAGACAATTGTATTCACCTGCATCCGTTGACAACAATCTGTTGAATGAAACCTCGTAGACTTCTTCTGAAACAGAGGTCTCGTAGAAATCCAAATATGCCGTCCATAAGCGGCGCCACTCTTCGTTGTCTTTCAATTCAAGCGGACGGATAATTAAGCCTTCCGGCATGGGTGATTTCTCCTGCGTTCCCTTGCGTGCGTACAACCGAGATCGCCCAGCGCAGTCAAATCGGCTGCTTCTCGACATCCAGACGATCATGTCTAAGTGGAATGTCCTCATCCACTGCTTCGTCCAATTCCTGGGCGTATCGATGACCTGAATAAACCGCTGCTGCAATAATCGCCGGCGCGTCGCAATCTCCTATGCGACGAAGGCTGAACGGCAAATCCTCGGAACTCACCCGCCCCAGCAATCCCCTGTAGAGACCATCATTTGGCTTCCGAGCAGTAACCATCACTATGTTGGCAACCGGAACATTCACATATGGACCGGCATAGGCGCACTCCAACCCTGCGATTTCGCCATCAAATTGTTTAAGCGACTTTGACGGCAAGATCTCGACCCCTAAGCGAAGCAAATGCGTTCGGATGCGCCAACGTTCGGACGTATTTCCTGCCCAGTCAGAAACACTGTCAGAAGGTGTGACCAGCGTGACGGTATGTCCCTGCGTTCTGATTTTTTCAGCAATAACACTGGCCATGTAGTAGCCATCACCATCAAAAACGAGCGTTGGTCCATCGGGAAGATTCCCATCCATGATGTCATCGGGAGTAAAGACCCGACCTAAGGCAGACCCTTTTGCGACCGGAGCGAAACGTTCTTCGTCAAAATACTCCTTTCGCCAAGTCGCGCCGGTTGCAATCGCAACGTGGTCAGCCTCTACGGCCAAGATATCGTCAACTGTCAGCGGACTTTCTCGGTAGATTTCAACGTTGGGCAACTCAATCAATTGCTGCTCGCGATAGTCTTTGACGCGAACGTACTCGCTCATTCCAGGCAGGGCCGCTTCGCGCGACACCCTGCCACCCAATTCACGAGAAGCTTCTGCCAAGAGGACATCATACCCACGCACACCAAGTGCCCGTGCAGCTTCAAGTCCGGCAGCCCCTGCCCCGACAATCAGAACGCGCGCATCTGAAGATTTCTTACGAATGACTTCGGGGTGCCAGCCTTTACGCCACTCCTCTCCAATTGTTGGGTTCTGAGTGCATCGAATAGGCACCCCGATCGAGTCGCTGGCGTAACAAACATTACATCCAATACATTCGCGGATCGCGGACAAGCGTCCTTCTTCGATCTTCTTTGGAAGGTAAGGATCAGAAATTGAAGGGCGTGCAGCCCCAATGAAATCCGTAATCCCCCGCCTGACTTGCGAGACCATGGTATCAGGTGACGTGAAGCGACCAACGGTCACGACGGGCTTATCCGTCACGGACTTGACCCAATGCATATAGGGTTCAAGAGCAGCTTCTTTAGTAAAACGGGAGACACCCATCTCAACCGAGTAATCTGCGATGTTGATATCCCACAAATCCGGAAGATCGGAGAGCATCTCAAACATCTCTCGTCGCTCACCATAGATTGGCTGGCCATCCTCGCCGATCTCTTCG
Organism: Ruegeria sp. BHSA163; assembly: GCF_059613365.1. Classification (NCBI taxonomy): domain Bacteria; kingdom Pseudomonadati; phylum Pseudomonadota; class Alphaproteobacteria; order Rhodobacterales; family Roseobacteraceae; genus Ruegeria; species Ruegeria sp. BHSA163. The sequence goes on along the minus strand of NZ_JBXWSJ010000062.1, from coordinate 23,439 downwards.
TCAGCCGAGAACCGAACGGCCAAGGCGCACCGATCGCCAACGGCATCTTTGGTTTCCTGAATCAACTCGCGGGTGAGACGCACCCTGTTTTCTAAATTGCCACCATATTCGTCACCGCGCGTGTTCACGCGCGGATGCAAAAAATTCGAGATCAGGTATCCGTGCGTTGCGTAAACATAGACAACGTCAAATCCAGCGTCTCGTGCCCTCAACGCGGCCTTTCGATGCCAGCGGCGTAGGTCCAGGATGTCCTGCCTGTCCATTGCGCGGGTCTGAAAAGGGTGCCCTTTCGTATTGGGACGGCTGTCGACATCCATGCTCGGCAACCGGGAAAACAAGTTGTTCGAGTTAGCGCCTCCGTACCAAAGCTCCGCCCCCGCCAGGCTACCATACTCGTGCACCGCGTCTGTCATCAGTGCGTGCGCCCGAACATCACTGTCATCCCAAAGCGACGCATAAGGGTGCGGTAGGTCGTCAGAAGACGGGTGGATTGAATTGTATTCCGTGCATATGACACCCCACCCCCCTTGCGCCTTCACTTTTCGCATAGCGGCAAGAGTACGAGGATATTGCCAACCCATACCTGTACAGTGCGGCACCTGATAAAATCGGTTTGGCGCTGTAACTGGCCCGATTTGGACTGGTTCGAAAAGGATGTCGTAGCGAGAGTCCCTGCCCATTTTTTTATCCTTGGTTAGCTGCAACATGCGCTAGCTGATCTTGTCTGGAATGTCCGGCTTGAAAGCCGCTCTGTTTCAACCACCGTTGTTGAACTCAGGCATTCGAAAATGATCTGGGTAGACCTTGGCAAGAAAGGCGGCGATGTGATCCCGGGCGACGGAACGTTGAAAATTCTCTGGATAGGTCAAAAGTTCCAACCAGATTCCGTCGTAGAGAGATTCCAGAATATTGGCGACTTGCCTTGGCGGCATGTCCATATATTCACCGTCCTCAGCAATCTCGGAACACAGTCGCAGTGCGATGTCGCACCTCTCCTGATCAATATCATTGATCAGACTGCGGTAGACCTTGCGCCGCCCTGCCTCTCCGAAAAACGCAAACCAAACAGCTAGTTTTTTTGGAGTGCAAATCTGCGGATGAAAGTGCGCGTCGACGATAGCCAACAGCTTTTCTGGTGCTGACAACCCTGCATTTTCATAAGCTTCCAACCACTGCTCGTGATGTTCTTTAGCTAGAAACAACAGCGTTTCTTCCAGCAAGTTCTCTTTGCTTTTGAAATGGAAGTTGACGATACCCAGAGACAAGCCGGCTATCTCGGTGACGGTGGACATAGTCGTTCCACCAATTCCGTTTTCGGCGATCGAGTCGATTGTCGCGTCGATGAGTTGTTGTCTCCTCACCTCCTTGGACTCGGTGCGCCGACGCCCCTCAGGATTTGTCTTTTCGATTGGCGATTGTCTCACCCGAGTGCATCCCATCTACTAAAGCACTTCATCGGTCTTGCCTGTCCCTACAGACAAACTTCGCCAGCGAGTGCGTATTTGACATCTAAGGGAAACATGTCATTGATTGAATGATCATTCAATGGCGAGAAGGTAATAATTTGAAAACAAGCCGGATGTTCGCAAACGTCGATCTAAAGTTCCGACCAAAAAGTGAAAACTGGGTCACGCACCAAAGAAATGACTCTGCGATGCAATGTCCCCAGAGGCTCAATCCGATCTTCAATGGCGGCCCAAGCCGTGTCGGCCTGCAATTGATCCCTGAATTCGATAACTGCCATAAGCGTATGGTTACGCTGCTCGTCGGTGTCGTAACCACTTGCAGTGATGCGTTTGCACAAAGGCGTCCCTTTCGTAGCCAGACCTTTCTTGACCAAATGTTCGACAAACGCCTCCCAAGCCTGTTCGAACGCGTCAAGCTCGACGGTTGGTTTCAATTCGAATTGGTTCAAAAGTCTCGGCATTCTTCAAATACTGTCCGGCAAAGTATCACCAGCCAAACCTATGCAATTCCCCCCGTAAGGCAAGCGCGAGGCCGTTAGATGATCCGTAAAGAGAACCCAGTCATCGCAAACAGTCTGTGGTCAGCAACTTCAAGTTATTCAACAAAATACCCGCAACTCGTTGACGAACTGAAATCCGACGTAACCGTGATTGGCGCCGGGTTCACCGGACTTTCAGCAGCACTTCATCTGGCCGAGCAAGGCGTCAAAGTTGTTGTGATCGATGCCCAGCACCCGGGCTGGGGAGCTTCTGGACGCAATGGCGGTCAAATCAATGTGGGCCTCAAGGATGGACCGACCGGCATCAAAACCAAGTTTGGAGATCACTGGGGAAACAGAATGATCCGAATGGCCGGTGACGCTGCCGATCTTGTGTTCGACTTAATCGCTCGGCACCACATTGAGTGTGACGCAAAACGCCCAGGCTGGCTACGCGCAGCGCACACGCACAAAACACTCAGCGAATTACACAAGCTCGCCGAGGATTGGGACAACCACGGCGGGGGCATGATACAGCTTGATCAAAGCGAAATGCAGCGCCTGACAGGGACCGAAGCTTACCTTGGTGGTGTTCTGGATCACCGCGGCGGTGTTTTGCACCCATTGAATTATGCGCTTGGGCTGGCCGAAGCAGGTCGCCGCAACGGTGTAAAAATCTTCGGCGAAACGCCCGCCAACCAGATTACTTCAGAGGCCGGCCGTTTTCGGGTTGAAACCCCCAAAGGGGCTGTCATCTCAGAGAAGGTGTTGATTTGCACTAACGCCTATTCTGGAGATCTGCATCCGCGGTTGTCTCAGTCAGTTTTGCCCGTTCGCTCAGTTCAGGTTGCTACGTCGCCCCTGTCCGACAATGTCCGCCAGACAATTCTGCCAGAAGGCAACGCTTTGTCAGACGCGCGACGCCTACTTCTGTACTTCAGGCAAGACGCGGAGGGTCGCTTTCTAATGGGAGGTCGCGGCACCTACAACGACAACTCCACTCTCAAACAAATCGAACGTTTGAAGCGCATCTCAGTCGAACTTTTCCCCCAAATTTCCGGAGTTCAGTGGGAATTCGAGTGGGGCGGCTTTGTTGCATTGACGAGAGATCACTATCCACACCTGCATGAGCTCACTCCGGGGGTTATGACAGGTCTGGGATACAATGGGCGCGGCGTTGCCATCGCCACGGCAATGGGGCGCGTCCTCGCCAAATGGGCGACAGGAACCAAAGCGGACGAGCTGGAATTTCCGGTTACCCCCCTCAAACCACTGCCCTTTTCGTTCGCGAAGGAAACTCTTGTCGAAGCAGAAATTCTACGCCTTAAACTCTTAGACAAGTTGGGACTTTAGTGAGCTCGCAAACAACGCCTACTAGCGGTTTTTGGAGAAGAAGCGATATGTCAACGCGATAGCGGCCAAAGAGAGACCTGAGCCGTACCCAATCCAAACTCCATTAGGCCCGAACCCCAACCAAAAGCCCAGCGCATATCCAAGCGGCAATGCAAAGACCCAATATGCAATCAAGGTGATTGCAACAGGGACATGATTGTCCATCATGCCCCGAAAAGCGCCCAGCATTGTCCCCTGCACGCCATCTGCAATCTGCATTGCAGCAATCACAAGGAACATCGATATCGCGAGAGAAATGACCTTTGGGTCATCTGAAAGACTATTTGCCAAAGGAGCGCGGCCTATCAAAATACTAGTAACGACAACAGCCATCCAACCAACAACAACCAATAGCGACGCCAACACAATCGGCTTGAGCCTTTCTGTTTCATCCGCACCAATTGCCTGAGCGACACGTATCGAAATCGCAATCGAAACCCCTAGCGGCACCATGTAAATGACGTCGCTGACCGCGGAAACGATTTGATGCGCGGCGAGCGCGGCGGCACTGAACCATCCAAGCATAAGGCCGGCGACAGCGTAAGCGGCTCCCTCCCCCAGATAACCAACGGAAATAATGAACCCTTCTTTGACCTGCGCTTTGACCTCGGACCAGTCGAAACTCGCGGCTCTTAGAAGGCCTCTCTTTCTTCTCCATTCTCGCAAAATCACGAGCGCCATAAGCAACGGCACTATCTGAGACAACAGACTTGCAATCCCGGCGCCAACGAGACCCAGACCCGGCCAACCACCAACTCCGTGAATCAAAACATAGTTCGCGGGGATGTTGAAACCGACCGCAAGAAACGCAAGACCAACGCCAATCCACGGACGGTTCATGGCGTCGAACAGAGCCTTCAGAGTATAGAAAATCGTGAAAGGCACCAAAAGAAGGCTCATTGCGACCCAGTAGCCGCCTATTAGGCTGAGCACTTCAGGCGGCTGCCCAATCCAAGAAAGTACAGGCTTAAGGCAGATCATTGCAACAGCGCCAAGTGACCCCACGACCAGGGAAACAAAAATCCCCGCGCTTACTGCTGCTGCCAGCCCTTGGTTACTCGTTTTCCCAAAAGCATCTGCCATTCGCACACCAATTGCGGAAACAAAGCCGTAGAGCGCTGAATAGAAAATGACCAACACTGAAGCAGTGATTGAAACCGCCGCCAGGGGAAGCGTTCCCAATGGGGCCACCATCACTGTGTCAACGACACCAATCAAAGCAGCAGCAGCAAGAGAAATAACTATCGGAAAAGCAAGCCGTGCAAGGTAACGCGCCTCTTTTATGATGGCGACCCAGGATGGCCGAGGCTGCTGCGATATCCGCACTCGCGTCATATTTTTGGGCCTTTCAGTCGAAATTGACTAAGCCGTATCCCCAAGTAATTCTGGAACCAAACGAACAAGGCATCCCCATGCGGCCTGTTCCGCCTGCTTTCGGCTCAGGCTTTCCGGAGCGAGATGCAGTCGTTGCCAATAGCCATCCGTTAATGTCTCCATCCATTCAGCCATTTGGTCTGCTGAAGTAACGTCGTCTGCTGAGAGCAGTTCATTCCAGATCAATCTCAACGTCTCTCTTCGACGTGTCTCGAAATGCTCGGCAACTTCGTCATACTGCAGTTGAAATCGAAGCTCGCCCCAAAATGCATACCAAAGGGGCAAGACATCCGGACCACATGCATCCGGGTGGAAGTCAGCTTTTATCAAAGCCCTTATCTTTTCGGCGGGCTTGTCCCCTGCTCGCTCTAAAGAAGCTGACCAGTGCTTTTCGTAACGCTGGTACAGGTCACGCAAAGTTTCGGTCAGAAGACCAAGCTTTGATTTAAAATAAAACGCCGCAACACCCTGAGAAAGCTCAGCCTCAGACGCCACTGTTGCAAGCGTCGTTTTTGCCAACCCGTACGTCAATATAGAGCGGCAAGCCGCGTCCAGCAGCTGCCGGCGACGACGATCTGCGTTCTCCTTCCGCTCTTTGCGGGGACGTTTCCGCTCAGCTTCGACCAATTGCCGCTTCTCCTACGAATGCAGCCATGTACAGCGCGCAAAAAAGATGCGTCAATAGCTTGAAATTTATTTGAGCGCTCAAATAAACTTTACGAACATACACCTGATCTGTAAAGGAAAGAGAAAGGGGTGGAATTATTTGACGGTTGAGAACAGATACGACGTGATCGTGGCCGGCGCTGGTCACAATGGATTGACCGCCGCCGCCTATTTGGCACGCGCGGGCATGCGTGTTTTGGTGGTCGAAAAGAATGACTGGATTGGTGGCGCGGCAGTCAGCCGATCGCTGCACGAAGGTTGGACGTACTCGAATTGCTCATACGTTTGTTCTCTTCTAAGGCGTGAGATTGCCCGGGACCTTGAGCTACCAAAGTACGGGCTTCAGGTTATTCCGTATGAAGGTGGCGCGAGCTTTACTCGCGATGGGGATTACTTTGCCTACTACTCCGATCACAACGCCCTAAAGCGTGAAATGGCGCGTCATTCTGCAAAAGATGCCGACGCCTACCGCGGTTATTCGCAAGCTATCGTGCGGCAATGCCGTTTTATCCGTCCCTTTCTGCTTCGAGACGCACCGGACCCCGTTTCTCTCCACCCGCGCGATCTCGGCGAACTGGCATACCTCGTAAAAAAAGCACATGGGCTGGGCAGTCGGGAACTCGGTGAAACTCTGAAATTCTGGACGATGTCCATTGGTGACTTTCTGGATGAGCATTTTGAGAACGACCTGATCAAAGCCCATTTGGCTGGCTCCGGCATTATCGGTACCGGCCTCGGAGTGTACTCACCCGGAACAGCCTACGTTCTGCTGCACCACTACATGGGTGACATTGATGGTGGTATCGGTGCCTGGGGTTTTGCGCGCGGCGGGATGGGCGCAATCTCGAATGCCATTGCGGACTCATTCAAAGATAAGGGCGGTACAATCCACACAGGTTCGGGGGTTGAGAAAATCCTCAGCAAAGATGGGCGCGTTGAAGGCGTGGCTCTTGAGGACGGCAAGATTTTCTATGCCCCTGTCGTTGCCTCCAATATGGATATCAAACGCACTGTTCTGCACCATATTGACGCGGCCGAGTTGCCGGATGATTTCACCAAGGCGGTGCGAAACTTCAAAATTCGCGGGTCTTCGGCGAAACTCAACATCGCACTTGACCGCTTTCCAAATTTCCCTGCTGCACCCGAGCACTCCAGTTTCCTAAGGGGTGATTTGCATGTATCGCAGAGCCTCTTTGAACTTGAAAAGGCCTACGATGATTGGAAAGTCGGGCGCTGGTCGGAAAAGCCATATATCGACATGCTTATCCCTAGCCAGATTGATCCGACTATGGCGCCGACAGGTGCCCACATGATGACGGTTTTCGTCCAATATGCGCCTTATGACCTGGAAGTCGATGGCGTTAGATCGGCCCAGAAATGGGACTTAAAGCAGCGCAGCGCGATGGCAGAAACTGTACTCGACCAGATGTCTGTGGCGTGTCCCGACATTCGCGAGCGCGTCGTTCATATGGAAGTGCGTTCACCCTTGGAAATCGAGCGCGAGGTCGGTCTGACAGAGGGCAACATTTTCCAAGGCGAACTGACTTTTGATCAGCTTTTCTTCAACCGGCCCGTCCCGGGTTGGTCGCAGTACAATTTACCCATCAAGGGGCTTTATTTGTGCGGCTCATCCGCTCATCCGGGCGGAGGGGTTATGGGTGCCCCCGGTGCGAACGCTGCCCGCGCTATTCTTAGGGAAGAAACACGGCATTGCCGAATGAAGGGGTATGCCGCATGAGCCAATTTGATGCGATTGTCATTGGCGGGGGTGTAAACGGCCTGATTGCCGGAACACTCCTTGGTCGACGCGGCAAGAATGTCTGTATCATTGAGAAATCCAACAGGTTCGGCGGCATGGCGTCTTATTCTGTGGATGGCGGCCCGACGCTCGCCCATTCGCTTTATAACCTGAGCCCGCGGGCCTTGAGTGACATCGGGATAGATCCTCAACACCCTGTCCTGTCCGGCAAACCCGTCTCCACGGTCTCTCTGTCTGAGGATGGGCGGCATACCGTCTGCAAGAACGACGGCGTCTATTGGAGCGACGGGACAAAACACCCGGAATCCGACGCCTGGTCTGATCTGAGACAGCAGTTGATTACCTATGGGGGCCTTTTGCGCCAACTCGCCGAGGCTCCACCTCCCGGCGGTAAAAGGGCCATCCTTTCCCGAGGTGGGCTGAATGAGTTTTTGCGCCTGGCAAAATTGGGCATAGGTCTGAAAAAGCTGGGCAAATTTGAAATGCGGCGTTTCCTGCAGGTCGTCTTATCCAATGTCCACGACATTGTCCTAGATGACCTGTCGGAAGGACCGGTGGCTGGAATGCTTGCTGCTGATGCAATCTGGGGGGCAGCCACCGGTCCAAGATCTCCGGGCACGGTGTTCAATTTGATCTATCGGCTAGGTCACGGAGGAACCATCACTCAACCAGCAGGCGGAATGTCTGCGCTGACCGATTTGATGGTAGATGCTGCACATAACGCGGGTTGCGTGCTGATGCCGGAAACTGAGGCATCCCGCATTCTCTTGGACAACGATGCAGTCTCCGGAGTGGAAACCACCGATGGACGAACCATTACAGCACCCATTTTGCTCAACAACCTTGCCCCAAGACTAACAAGCCAAATGACCGGGCCCTCTGCTTTTGACATCGAAACGGTGCGGCGAGTTCGAAATATACGGGCGCGTGGAACAGCTGCTAAGGTCAACCTACGGCTCGTGGATGGCTCCGCCCTGCCCAGCCTGAGTGACGAATTGGCACACGAACGTCTGATCTATGCTCCCTCTGTGGATTTCGTCGAAGCTGCGTTCAACCCGGCTAAGTATGGTCAAATGTCCAAAGCACCTGTGATTGAAGCCTTCAAAATGCAGACAGCCGACGGAGCAAGCTGGCTGTCAACCATAGTGCAATATGCGCCATCTGACCTCGAAGGCGGCTGGACTGAGACTGCAAAGGAACAGCTTGCGGAAATTACAGTTGAAACTCTTAGCCGCGCCCTGCCCGGCTTGGGTGATCAAATTGCAGGTAAGCAGGTCATAACACCGGATCAAATCGAAAGCGCAACCGGAGCGCCCGGCGGGCACTGGCACCATGCAGAAATGTCTTTGGACCAGCTCCTGACACTTCGGCCCACGAACGGGATGTCCAGATACTCCATGGGGCCGAAAGGGCTGTTCCAATGCGGTGCAGCAACGCATCCCGGTGGCGATGTCATGGGCCTCGCTGGTCGCAATGCGGCGCTGGCGGCGCTGGAGGCTCAGCCATGAGCATCTTTACCGATCCAAAACTCGGTTTGATACCCGGGCCGTTTCACAAAAAACTCGAAGAGCAAAATCGCGCACAAAATTGGTACGATTGGGACGGCTATGCTGCCCCAGGTGTGCTGGACAGTGTCGAGTTCGAGTACTTCGCGCTGCGAAATCAGGCCTCTTTGTTTGATATCTCACCAATGCACAAGTACCGATTGACCGGGCCGGACACGACAGCGATGCTCAATCGCCTAGTGACACGGGACGTCCGAAAAATCAGCGTTGGTCGCGTGGGGTACGCGGTCTGGTGTGATGAAGAGGGTATGGTCATCGATGACGGGACTCTTTTCCATCTTGGCGACAACGATTGGCGCCTTTGTTGTCAGGAACAAATGCTGACATGGCTACTCGACGCTGCATGGGGTTTTGACGTTTCAGTCGTCGACGAAACTCACAGTGTTGCTGGACTTTCGCTGCAAGGGCCGACCTCTCACGCAGTTTTGGAAGCCGCTGGTTTAGATTTCAGCAAGCTGAAGCCATTCGATCTCGCTCAAATTGACCACAGTCTCATGATCTCGCGGACGGGTTTTACCGGTGATTTAGGTTACGAGCTCTGGTGCGACTGGAGCAAGGCAGAAGCGCTTTGGGACAGAATTTGGAAAGGTGGCGAACATCAGGGAGTGCGCGCCATTGGATACGAAGCAGTTAATTTGGCCCGCATCGAAGCGGGGTTTCTGACCGCAGGCGTGGATTTTCAACCTGTTCATGCGACCGAACGGTTGCACCGAGGCCAAACACCTTTCGAACTTGGTCTGGGTCGGCTAGTCGATTTCAACAAAGGACATTTCAATGGCCGGCGAGAGCTGCTGTCCAAGCGAGAGAAGCCAAGAAGCCTCCTCATGCGTTTCGATGTCGAAGGTTTCAAACCCTCAGAAGGGTCATTGATCTACAATCGACGCAAGAAAGAAGTTGGGCACATAACGTCCGGAATATGGTCGCCAACCGTCAAGCGCAACATCGCGTTGGCACATGTCCGCGTGCCGGATGCTGGCCGGTCATCCGGCTTAAAGGCCGAGATTTACACTCTGCAAGAAGGCAAATGGCGCACCAGGATGGCGCGCCTCACTCCTGTCACCAAAGCCTTTTTCGCACCGCCCCGCGCACGTGCTACGCCACCGGCCCGCACCTAAAGGAGAAGCAGACGTGAACACCCTAGGTAATACACCAACCGACGGCGACCTTGTCGCTTGGGATCGCGACCATCACCTACATCCTTGGGCCGGAACCGACGGCTTTGGGTCCGACGAGTACATGCGGGTAAATACAGCGGATGGTATCTACCTCTGGGATGCTGCCGGGAAGCGATATATTGATGGCCCTGGCGGAATGTGGTGCACACAGATCGGATACGGGCGTCAAGAGATGGCCGATACCATTTCCCAACAGGTTATGAAGATGCCCTACGCGTCGCCGTGGTCTTTTACGACCGAACCCGCGGCCGTTTTGGCGCGAATGATCGCGGAACGTACACCAGGCGATCTGAACACGGTGCACTTCACGACCGGTGGGTCTACGGCCGTTGACACCGCACTGCGGACCGCACTTTTCATGAACAAACGGCTTGGCCGACCGGAGAAGAGGATCGTGATCGGCCGGGAAAAAGGCTACCACGGATCAACCTTTCTCGCCGCGACTGTCACTGGAAAAGAACGTTTCGAAACAAGCTTTGAAAAAGCTCGGGACTTGGTGCGTTTTCTTCCAGACGTGAATCCCTACCACCGGCCAGAAGGGACGAGCGTGGAAGCCTGGTGCGACGCCAAAGTCGCCGACCTTGAGAACCTGATTGCTGATGTAGGTGCTGACCGCATTGCCGCCTTTATCGCGGAACCGATCCTGTGTTCCGGTGGCGTGATCGTTCCACCTCCGGGCTATCATAAGCGCACGCTCGAAATTTGCCGGGCAAACGACATTCTGTACATTTCGGATGAAGTCGTAACCGGTTTTGGCAGGCTGGGCCATTGGTTCGCCTCAGAAGACGTCTTTGGCATCGTCCCTGACATTATCACTTGCGCAAAAGGTTTAACCTCGGGCTATCTGCCGCTAGGTGCCTGCATAATCTCGGACGCAGTAATGAAACGCATTTCAGACGCACCGGGCGACGATGTTTTCTACAACGGCTACACATACTCCGGGCACCCTGTGAGCTGCGCGGCTGCCATTAAAAATATTGAAATCATGGAGCGCGAGGACATTCTAGGACACGTTCAACGCGTCACACCGCATTTCCAGGACCGCCTAAATCAAATAAAGGAAAAGTTTCCGATAGTTGGGGATGTGCGCGGTGACGGGCTCCTCGGGTGCATAGAATGTCGCCCTGAACTGAACGTCGAGAGTTATGAAGCGCATGTGAAGTTTGGACAGAAACTGGACGATGCGTGCGAGGAGATGGGACTCCTCTTGCGACCATTTGGAAACATGGCCGTGTTCTCGCCCCCTCTGATCATAACTCCGTCGCAGATAGACGAAATGTTCGACATCATGGAGGCGGGTATGGCGCAGGTCTCCAAGGATTACGACGCATAACAATCATCGCGCTATGACAACGGCCCAGTTAGATCAGGCTGGCTTCCGACCACGGATGTGATGTGGGCAATGCTCTCCGGTTTTTAGCACGGGCTGCATAGCGTCCCAGATCTCGATTTGATGTTCGATAAACTCCGCACCATGCCGGGCTTCCCAGTCGGCTCGGTTTGGTCCGGCCAATTCCTCAAGTTCCGCAGCGGATACCTGAGAATACCAAGGGTTGCGGTTAACCAATTCTACGTTTTCAAAGCCCGCCAACTCCATGGCAGCGCGGTACTTAGAGGGCGACGCCATCTGAAACTCCAAGGCTTCCATCTTTACGTAGTGCGCCATCTCGGGTGACATTTCCCCATCGTGATTGGTCAACCAGTCAGAAGCCGCGAAATGACCACCCGGTTTAAGCACGCGATACGCTTCCGCGGCCATCGCTACTTTGTCGGGGATATGAATGATCGAGTCCTTCGAAAACACTACATCAAAAGTACCATCCTCGAATGGCATTGGGCCTGGGGTGACCTCTAGGATTTCGACCTTCTCCTCCAAGCCCGCCTGCTTAGCTCGCTCTCTCGCAGCCGCGCAAACTGGGGCCTCTACATCAATCCCCGTCACTCTAGCGGCGCTGAACTCCCTTGCCATCAACACTGCGATGGCTCCAGATCCGCATCCGATATCAAGGATATACTTATCTTTCAGATAAACCCCTTCAACAACACGAGCAACTTCTTCAGGGCCTCCCGGTGAAAGAAACCCCTCTCCCCAAAGCTCTTCCAGAAAGCTGATTGCCTGTTGGTCATATAGGATTTCGTCTGACATAGGATTCCCCCCGCATCTGATTGTCAGTCAGTCACTGTAGTGAAACCTTTTCTCTCATCTCAGACAAGCTTTATCGCGAAATCGCAGGTCAGAGATTCAGTTATTATTGAATGATCATTCAGTCAGTAGACATCAAGTGATTTGACTGGTATTCGGAGAAAAGCACGCCTAAAAGGATTTTCTCGCAATGGCTGACACCCTACCGACGCATGCCCAAACCGTGATCATTGGTGGGGGATCTATCGGCGCGAACACGGCCTATCACTTGACTAAACTCGGCCATACCGATGTTGTCGTTCTGGAACAAGGACAACTGACATCGGGAACTACATGGCATGCCGCCGGTCTGATCGTAGCCGGCCTTCTTAAATCCGAAGCTGAGTGCGCTATCTACACGCACGGCCGAGACCTCTATGCGAACCTAGAGAAGGAAACCGGTATATCCACAGGCTTCCGCGACGTTGGATATCTGCAAATTGCAACCAACGAAGAACGCCTGCATGAGATGCGCCGTGTCGCAGCCTTCATGCGGCGTTTTGGGATAAACAACCACGAAGTCTCAGTAAAGGAAGCACAGGATATGTTCCCTATAGGGGACCTCTCAGACGTCGTTGGAGCATTCCTCATTCCGGAGGACGGTCGGGCCAACCCGGTGGACGTGACAATGTCTCTGACCAAGGGAGCCAAAAACAGAGGCGCACGTTTCTCTGAAGGTGTGCGGGTTGAAGAGATTTTAGCCAGGAACGGCACTGCGACCGGGGTCCGCACGGCGAACGGTCATACCATAACAGCCGAAAACGTTGTGATCTGCGGAGGCATGTGGTCTCGCCAACTTGGTGCAAAACACGGTGTAAATCTGCCTCTCCAAGCAGCTGAACACTACTATCTGATAACGGATAGTATCCCGGGTCTACCCCGCGACCTGCCCGTTCTCGAAGACCCTTCCACTTACACGTATTACCGTGAAGAAGTCGGTGGGATGATGTTGGGGCTCTTTGAACCCGGCGCCGCGGCTTGGAAGCTCGATGGCATCCCGGATGAATGGCAATTTGGAGAGATCGAGCCGGACTGGGAACGTGTTGGGCCCGACCTGGAGAAAGCCTATTCGCGCGTGCCTGACACCATGAACTACGGCGTCAAAAAACTATTCTGCGGTCCGGAGAGCTTTACGCCTGATCTTGCGCCGCTTGTTGGCCCGACGCCTGAACTGCGCAATCTTTGGGTTGCGTGTGGATTGAACTCACTTGGCATCCTGAACGGGGCGGGCACGGGTATGGTTTTGGCCCATTGGATGGTGGACGGCATACCTCCAATTGATGTCACCGGCATCAACGTCAATCGTTTTTCTCGTGAAATGGCGACACCGGCCTTCCGACGCGACAGGACACCTGAGTTGCTCGGAAAACTCTTTGGCCAGCACTACCACAATGAGAACTACAAAACGGCGAGGAACGTGAAGCGTTCAGTGCTCTATGACCGCCTCAAAGAGGCCGGAGCCTTCTTTGGCGAAGGAAATGGTTGGGAGCAACCTGATTGGTTTGCTCCGACGCCCGAACAGGCCAAAATCGAAAAATACAGTTGGTATCGCCAAAATTGGTATGAATGGCACGCCGAAGAACACAAGGCCGCACGCGAGGATGTCATCGTAATGGACATGACATCAATGGCTTGTTTCAGCGTCGAAGGCCCGGACGCATGCTCCCTTCTCTCTCGCCTTTCTTGCAATGAAGTCGATGTTGAATCCGGTCGCGTCGTCTACACAGCCTGGGTAAACGAACGAGGTGGGTTTGAGGCTGACCTCACAGTTACCCGACTATTCGATCAGAAATTCTGGGTCATCGTGGGTGAAAACTCGGCGGGTCATACAGAAATGCGCATGCGACGGCACATTCTGGACGATGAGAACGTAGTTATCACTGACATCACCGCAGCGCGCTGCCAAATCAACGTTCACGGCCCAAAGTCGCGTGAACTATTGAGCAGAATATCCGGTGCTGATTTGTCGGATGAAGGTTTTCCCTTCATGACGGCGCGTGAAATCGACATCGGGTATGCCGTAGCTATGGCCTATCGCGTAACTTTTGTTGGCGAACTCGGCTGGGAACTTCACGTACCGGCCACCCAGGCCGTACAGACCTATGATCTGATTATGGATGCAGGTCGTGATTTGGGCGTTCGCAATGCTGGAATGCAGACCCTTAACTCCCTGCGGCTGGAGAAATCCTATCGTGATTTCGGAATTGATTTGGACAACACAGACAACCCGATTGAAGCCGGTCTTGGGTTTGCCGTTAAATTGGACAAACCGGGTGGCTTCATCGGCAGGGAAGCGCTAGCCGCGATCAAAGCAAAAGGCATGCCCAAAAACCGAATGTTGCAGTTCCTGCTCGAAGACCCAGAGCCTCTCATGTACGGCAACGAGATGATTTATCTCAACGGCAAGGAAGTCGGATATATTCAAGTTGGAGGATATGGGCACACTCTCGGCGCTGCTGTCGGTATTGGTTTTGCAGAGATTGGCGAACCGTTGACTGCAGACGTAGTCGCAACGGGGCAATGGCAGATCGAAATTGCCGACGAGAAATACGATGCGACCGCCTCGTTAAAGCCGCTTTATGACCCCGACATGCGCAAGATAAAGTGCTGACGCATTATTGTTCGGTGCTGTATTTCAAACCGGAAAGTGTTTTGGGAAAAACCGCGACAGCGAAAGCATGCAAACATCCCTGAATTCCCGACGATCAGCCACTTTGGGATACAACATCAAGCTGAGCCAGGCCCCATCAGACATCGCCTCTACAGCGCGGGCTGTTTTTTCCGGATCGAGATCGTGGTAACCGCCATCGGCGATCAATTCACCACACAATTGCAGGATTCGGTCGTATCTTTCGTTGTCATATTTATTATGTATTTTTAAATAATTAGGGCGATACTTCGCTTGACCCCAGAAAGCAAACCAGACAGCCAAGCGCTTGTGGGTGCAGATGCTTTTGTCAAAATCCGCTCGAATGATGGCAGCCAGCCTATGTGCGGCTGTAGGTTCCGCATCGTCGTAAGACTTTAGCCAATTCTCATAATGTTCTTGTGCAAGGAAACCCAGCGCAGCGTCATACAGTGCTTCCTTGCTGTCGAAGTGATAGTTCACAACGCCATGAGACAGATTGGCAGTTTCGGTCACATGTTTAAGCGTCGTGTCAGAAAACCCGCGCTTTGAGATCGAGTCGATGGCCGCCATTATCAATTGCAAGCGACGAACTTCAGGAGGTTCGGTGCGTCGTTTTTTCTGAAGCTCATGCGTCTCCAATTTAACTCTCCTCTCGTTCGGCCATTTGCCTGTCCAGCAAATCCGCTCTCTGTTGTCGGAACATAATTATTGCTGCGATAGCAACGCAAATAGCAATCACAAGAATCATGATGGTCGCTAGCGCGTTGATGTCCGGCCTGAGGCCCAGTCGAATGCGCGAAAAGATCAAAATTGGCAAGGTATTTGCGCCCGGACCAGTAACAAAACTCGCTATGACCAAATCATCGAGAGACAGCGTGAAGGCCAGCAACCAACCAGAAATAAGAGCCGGAGTAAGTTGTGGGATCGTAATAGCTGTTAGAACTTTGAACGGTTTTGCACCAAGATCAGCGGCCGCCTCTTCCAATGTTTGCCCCACACCGGTTAAGCGTGCCTGAATTGTCACCGCCACATAGGCCATAGAAAAGGTAATATGCGCGATTGTAATCGTCGCAAAACCGCGCTCAGCAGGCCAACCGATCAGCTGATTCAGAGAGATGAAGAAAACCAGCAAGGACAATCCGGTTATCACTTCAGGCATCACCAAAGGCGCGACCAGCATCCCTCCGAACAAGGTCCGCCCCTTGAACCGGCCAAAGCGCACCATAGCCAGCCCGGCCAAGGTGCCGAGCGCTGTAGCAAAAGTCGCGTTCACAACGGCAATCTGAAGACTGAGTGAAACAGCACTCCAGACTTCGGCAGATTGAAAAAGCTCCTTGTACCAGCGCAACGACCATCCACCCCAAACCGGTACCAGCTTTGAGTAGTTGAATGAGTAAAAAACCAACAGGATCATTGGGATGTAAAAGAATGCCAGTCCCAAGGTCAGCATGATGGTTAAGAAACGGGAGCGTTTGGCGTACATCTATTGCTCCTCCGCTGCTTTGCCTTGGTAGTGCTGGAAAACCATGATTGGCAGCACCAGTATGAACAGCAAAACAATCGCAACTGCGGCGGCCACTGGCCAATCGCTGTTTCTAGAGAACTCATTGTAGAGAACCCGCCCAATCATCTGCACGTTACCGCCACCTAACAGATCGGGGATAACGTATTCGCCGGTCGCAGGGATAAAGACCAGCAGTGAACCAGCGACAATTCCAGGCATCGTCAGAGGCAATGTGATTTTGAAGAAAGTGTTCGTTGGTTTGGAACCAAGGTCGGCGGCCGCCTCGTTCAGGCTGTTGTCCAGCTTCTCCATATTCGCGTAGAGCGGCAGGATCATGAACGGCATATAGGTATAGACGATCCCGATATAGACGGCGAATTCCGTGTAAAGCATGCGGATCGGCTCATCGATCACCCCCAGCGCTATCAGAAGGTTGTTGATCGTGCCTTGATCCGCAAGCAGGCCCATCCACGAATAGACCCGCAACAAGAAAGACGTCCAAAACGGAAGAATGATTGCAAACAACAAGAGCGGCTTCGCGACCGGCCCCGATCGTACAATTGCATAGGCAATAGGGTAGCCAAACAAGAGGCACAAGAACGTACACGTTACTGAAATCTTGAGTGAATTTACGTAAGTGTCAAAGTACAGGCTGTCTTCCCAGATGTAGACAAAGTTGTCGAAGACTAGGCGGATTGTCATGATCCCGTCGCCTGTCCACTCAATTAAACTTGTGAATGGCGGGCTCGCAATCGCCAGCTCAGCTAAGCTTATCTTTGCGACAATGAAGAACGGTGCCAGAAAAAAAATAAGCAACCAGAAGAACGGTATGACGGTGACGATCTGACGCCATCTGCTCTGGATACGCCGCATCACTAAACGGATCATGGGTTGTCGTTCAACCTGCGGCGGTTCGGACATATCCTCGGTGTAATCCGTCATGAGTGGAGCAACATGGCGCTAGACGGATCCCAGCTGATATTCACCTTGTCTTCCCAGGTTAATCGCTGCGCAGCATGCGTCGGACGTGACTGGTTGGGCTGAGTGACGTCGAAGATTTCGCCATTAGAAAGCCTTACCTTATAGATCGATGTCTCTCCCAAATACCCAACATCGTCGATAACGGCTGCTGTCTGGTTCGCGCCCTCAGCAATTGTATCAGATCTCTCAAGTCGAATTTTCTCGGGCCTCAGCGCAACCCAAATCTTGCTGCCAACCTTCACCGAATGACCGTGATCAATATAAACTTCGCAGAACTCGGTTTCGACCCGAACATGGTCGGCCCCATCCTCGGTCACCCAGCCCTCAAAAATATTTGCTGATCCGATAAAGTCAGCCACAAAGCGGGACTCTGGAAACTCGTAGATCTCTGTCGGTGTTCCTATCTGCTTGAAGCGTCCCGCGTCCATGACTGCCATTCGCGAGGACAGGGTCATTGCTTCTTCCTGATCGTGAGTTACGACGATGAACGTGACGCCGACCCTGTCCTGAATGTTAGCAAGCTCAAACTGCGTTTGCTTACGCAGTTTTTTATCCAGAGCAGCCAAAGGTTCATCCAAGAGCAGCAGCTTGGGACGTTTGACCAAGGCCCGCGCCAAGGCAACACGCTGACGTTGCCCACCGGACAGTTGTTTAGGTTTTCTCTTTTTGAAGTCTTCCAACTCAACAAGCTTGAGGATGTCGTGAACCCTGTCAGCAATGTCTAGCTTTGGGACATGGTCTTGCTCCAACCCGAAAGCCACGTTTTTTTCGACGGTCATATGCGGAAACAGCGCATAGCTTTGGAACATCATGTTCGTCGGACGTTCGTAGGCTGGCACATCGGCCATATCGACTCCGTCGATAGTGATTGTGCCACTGTTTAAATCCTCGAACCCAGCAAGCATTCGAAGCAGTGTCGACTTTCCACATCCAGATCCGCCTAAAAGGCAGAATAACTCTCCTTTGTAGATATCCAGATCAACGTTATCGACAGCAGTCACTACACCGTATTTTTTGGTTACGCCTCTGATTTTGACCAGAGGTTCCTGTTCTTTTTGATCGAGCCATGATTCTGGGCTGACAGCCGTGGAAACAGTCAATTTGGGCCTCTTAGTCTGCCAGTCGGGATTCGGGGATGCAGTAGTGAACCGGTCAGGTTCGCTACTGCATTTGCTAGTGTGAATGGAATTAGTTTCCGGCCTTAAAGTCAGTCCAGGTACGTGTCTGCAAGCGCTCAACCTTGGGAGGAAGAACGGCAGTCGTGTACATCTTGGCAACCTGATCCGATGTTGGGAACGCGGCTGGGCTGGAGGTGACAGCCTCATCAACCATCGGCTTGGCCGTCAGGTTGGCAGTCGCATACCAAGTGAAGTTACTATCATTGGCTGCAACCTCGGGACGCATCATATAGTTCAGGAAAAGATGAGCGTCTTCTTTGTTCGCAGCATCTTCCGGGATCAACCAGCCATCAATCCAAAGCTGCGCTGTGCGATCACCTTCGGGCAGGAAGAAGTCCAGAACAACTCCAGTGTCGGCTTCAGCTGCACCGGACATAGCAAGGAGACCATCAGGGCCCCATGTGGTTGAGACACAGAACTCTTTCTGAGGCATCCGTTGATAAGCATAGTTATCGAAGGTTTTGATGTATGGCCTGATTTCCGCCAGCATCTCCCCAACCTTCTCATAGTCTTCCTTGTTTGTGGAGTTCGCATCCAGGCCCATATGCGCCAAAGCCATCGGAATGATGTCGCCTGGGGAATCCAGGAACGAAACGCCACACTTGGACAGCTCTTTCATGTGAACAGGATCGAAAACCATATCCATCGAGCCGATGGGGGCATCTGGATACGTCTCTTTCACCAATTCTTCGTTGTATGTGACGCCGTGCGTTCCCCACATATATGGAATGAAGTGTTGGTTGCCTGGATCCCATTCACTTGACAACTGCTCCATGATCGCCGGGTCGATGTGCTTGATATTGTCCAGCTTCGACATATCCAACGGCGCAACAATTCCCGCCTTAATCAGCCGAGCCGTATCACTGCCGGCATGACTAACCACATCATATCCGCTGTTTCCCGCCAGTAGCTTGGCATCAATTGCTTCGGCAGAGTCATACGGATCATAGATAACCTTAATACCGTATTCTTTTTCGAAGTTCTCGATTGTGTCTTCAGCGATGTACTCTCCCCAATTCGTAACCTTCAAAACACGCTCTTGCGCGTAAGCCGATCCCGAAATTGCAGTAGCAGTTGCTGCTAAAACTGTAATTCCGGCGATTTTTCTGATTGAGTTCATAACTTCGCTTCCTCTCCCTGAGTGGTGGCTGAATTTGTCTTGCCTTGTTTGCTAGTCTGTTTTCTCGAATGATCGCGCCCGCATTGCGGGCGCGATCACCAAGCACCCCATTCCCCCAAGTCGCTATATTTTTATCTGACTGGTCATTCAGAACGGTAATCTGCTGAAATCTGCACTGTCAAGCTTGGCTTAATAAATTTTGATCATATCACTTCATATCAATGGTTTTGCACCGGATTTGAGCAGGTAAACCGAAAACCCTCGACCAAGGAAACCTCACAGGCGTGACTCACAGCAAATTTTTGAATGATCATTCAGTCAGAAAAAGTTGACGAGAAAGTTAATTTGGGCGACACCTACACTCAGTCGAAGAATGGCGGGTCCAGCAAGGCCAAATTTTTATTCCTGGATACTGTCCCCACCTTAGACCCAAACTGACCAAACCAAAACTATGCGGGTTGTTCCGATGCGCGACGAAGCCAGAAACACAGAAATTCCCGCCAATTGGGACCGTCGCGGGTTGCCCGGTTGGTGCTATCACAGCAACGCCCTTCTTGAACTCGAGAAGAGCGAACTGTTCAAAACGCATTGGCAAATCGCCTGCCACGTTTCGGATATTGCAGAGCCCGGTAGCTTTCTGTGTTTCGACATGTGTGGTGAACGCGCCCTGATCTTGAAAGATAGCAGCTCGGACATCCGCGCGTTTCTAAACGTTTGTCGTCACCGCGGTTCTCGACTCGTGTCTAAAGAACAAGGAAAATGCGCAAACGCTGTGGTCTGCCCATTTCACGGCTGGGTTTACAATCTTGATGGAACGCTACGCGGCGCCGCCCGTCCGGAGTCGTTCCCCGATCTAGACAAGCACGAGTTTGGCCTGAAAGAAATTGAAATGGAAATCTGGCAGGGTTTTGTCTTCGTGCGCTTCAAACCTGGACCCCAGCCATCAGTAACGGAGCTGCTAACCCCGATTGAACAGGAAGTCTCTGCCTACAAAACGGCCGAACATGTCCCTACGGACGGAATCTGGACCGAGGAGACTCCTGTAAACTGGAAGTCAATCAGAGATGTCGACAACGAAGGGTATCATGTCCCGCTCGCGCACCCTGCCCTTCAGGATTTATATGGCTCGACCTATTCAGACGAACCATATGTCGATGGTGTCTCGCGTTCTGACGGAAAATTCACTCCGACAAAGGGCCGCAGGTGGGCTGTTCGCAACTACAAGAAATTCACTAAACCACAGCCTCACCTGCCTGAAAACCTGCACAGAACTTGGCTTTACTACGGCATTTTTCCAAATGCGGTAATAGCCGTCACACCTGAGACGACCCTCTTTTATCAAGAGTTTCCGATCACGACGGATAAATCCATTCTACGGAGCGCGACATACCGAAACCCGAACGAAGACCGCCAACAAAGAGCGGCACGCTACCTTGCCGCTCGGATTGATCGAGAGACAGTGGAAGAAGATATTCAGCTCACGATATGGTCCAACGAAGCCATGGCTTCAGAGGTGTTCGAGGGCTTCTATCTTTCTGATCTCGAGTACGGCGTGCGCTCCCATCATGACCATCTCAGGAAAATTCTTCCAATCTACAAATCTGAATCAGCGCCTGGAGAAGATGAAGTTGCCGCGTTGAATGATGCGATGTCCGCTGAGCCGAAATCGTGACTAAAGGTATATTCAAAGTGGAGAAAGCAGAAGCTCAAAGGCAGTTCCTGGCAACGACTGTCGGAACGCCTGGTTCTGGTGCCACAAGATATGCTGCTGCGATGTATTTCTTTAAGAACGGAAAGCTTTCTGCCGAGATGCTGGAAATCTACCGAA
Organism: Ruegeria sp. BHSA163; assembly: GCF_059613365.1. Lineage (NCBI taxonomy): Bacteria > Pseudomonadati > Pseudomonadota > Alphaproteobacteria > Rhodobacterales > Roseobacteraceae > Ruegeria > Ruegeria sp. BHSA163. The sequence goes on along the minus strand of NZ_JBXWSJ010000062.1, from coordinate 2,141 downwards.
GATGCAGCAAGTTTGACACGGAAGATCCGCTCGATCTGGCTAGATACGAGGGCGTTTCAATTCCAGAATTCGTTTGCAATCTAAGCTCAAGAACTGACGAATGACTTTTCGCGCGCAAAAGACCAAATCCCTGGACAATTCAGATCCTTGTAAATTCTCACGATGCTGAGAAAGCAAAAAACCTACTCCGAACATTGTCTCACAGGCCACTCTAAGTGTTGGAGCGAAAACATTGAAAGTTTATGACTTTGACGTCGTTGTCGTTGGTGCCGGAGCAGCAGGAATTGCAGCTACTCGTGCTCTCAAATCGGCGGGACTCTCAGTAGTCTGCATCGAGGCATCCAACCGCGTCGGGGGGCGCGCACACACGGACACGGAAATCTTTGGCGTCCCGTTCGACGTGGGAGCGCATTGGATGCACACCGAACATGCAAACGCTCTGAAAGCTCCGGGTCTAGCACTTGGTCTTGATCTCTATGCGGCCCCGGACAACGCGGTGACGTATGGCTTGGAGGATGACGCTGTTCTGTGGGACGAGGTCGACGAAATTCATAGCGCGATAAAAGAAGCGGCGCGCATCGATGCAGAAATTGAAGCAAGTACCGGAATTCCAACAGACCGGTCCTTGGCAGACATTTGGCAGAACAAAGGGCATTGGTCATTTACGGCAGCGATGACATTCGCGTTGTCAATTGCCAGAGATTTGCCGGATACATCTCTGCGAGACATCAGTGCCTGGGAGGGCGGAGACGATTGGTTTTGCCGCGAAGGCTTCGGACACCTCATTGCATGCACCGCAAAGGGGCTGCCAATTAAATTGGCCACTCCGGTCACTGAAATAAAATCTCTCACTGAAGGCGTGCAGATAACTACGGCCACTGGCAAGATCAAAGCTCGAACCGTAGTTGTTACAGTTTCCGTCGGCGTCTTAGCCGAAGACATCATCCACTTTGAGCCCCCGCTAGAATCCGACCGACGCTCAGCGCTCGAGCTCATCACTATGGGAGACTACAATCACGCTGGCCTCCTTTTCCGCCCCGGAGCTTTGCCAGTGCAACCGGATACTTGGCTGACATACCACTTAGAACCCGACGCCAAAGGGGTAGCCCGTGGAGGTGGTTTTCTTTGCGACATCTCAAACACCGGTCTAACTAGCTTTGAAAGTTCTGGCAGCTTTTCCACAGATTTGCAGGATGCGGGATCTGAAAGCGCCATAGAACATGCGCTCGAAACACTGGTTGGCTTCTTCGGCACAACAGTCAGAAAAGCCTTCATCAAAGGCCACGCCACCGCTTGGCGAAATGAACCTTATGTGCGTGGTTCTTACGCTGGAGCCAGACCAGGAGGCCACGACAAACGCGCTGTCTTACGCCAGTCTCATGCTGAGCGGGTGCACTTCGCCGGTGAAGCGACACATCCTAACCAACAATGCTCGGTCAGCGGAGCCCACCTAGAAGGATTAAGGGCCGCGGAAGATGTGTTGGCGCAGCTAAGCTGAACACCTGGCGATCAACTTGATCCAGCAAGTGGAAAAATCATAGGGTGCTGTCAGACGAATTCGAACCAGTCTCTGTTAGGCCAGTAGAGCTGTCCATTATTCCATGCCAAGTTCGCGCCACTCGGCAAGAGCGGCACTGCGTGTCAGCTTGAAGGTGTCTCGGCTGGTGAGCGATCTTTCCTGGTTGAAGTGGTTGTAGACGGAGGAGTGAACAGCGGCGAATTTCTGTAAACTTCGCATGCGTCTGAAACGCTGCATGGCGCGTTCTCGTCGTCGGAACGGCAGGTGCGAATTCTCAACCCTGTTGTTGAGCCACCTACCCGTTCTTTGTTTTTCGAGCGCGCCCATTTCTCTGAGCGCAGCTTTGTAGGAAGCGAAGCGATCCGTCACGATCTCCTCCGCACAACCGTGCCGCTTCATCAATTTCTTGAGGAACTTCAATGCTGCGGCTTTGTTTCTGCGCTTCGTGACGACTGCTTCGAGCACCTCTCCTTCGTGATCGACGGCACGCCAAAGATAATGCCGCTTGCCATTCACCTTCACGAATACTTCGTCCACGTGCCACTTCCATTTCGAGAACGCGCGCAGCTGCTGAACACGCTTTCTGCGGATCTCTGAAGCGAACATCGGACCAAATCGGTTC
>NZ_JBXWSJ010000061.1:0-25744 GCF_059613365.1 Ruegeria sp. BHSA163 | reverse complement strand
GTTAAAAACCACCCGATCAAGGTGGATGCGAAGACAGGAACACTAAATTTTGTCTCAGGCTTGGGCGGTTTCCTAACAACTGCCGAGGGATCCGAGCTTGCCTTTGCGATATTCACTGCAGACGTAAATCATCGAGCAACGATACCGCGCGAAAAACGCGAGCGCCCCGACGGAGCACGCAGCTGGAACCGGAGATCCCGCAAGTTGCAGCGCGCCCTGATCGAGAGATGGGGTGCGCTGTATGGCAGCTAACGTAGATGCCATTAAAGTGTGATGAGAAGTATTAATTAGACTGTGTGTCTTGCCCTTGCACCGCGTTCGATGGCCGCGGCGTGAAGCCTATCGATACTTAGCTCGTACCGGATTTCTTCTAATAACCTCAGCTCGGTTTCGGCCAGTGATCCGTCTGCAGCGGCTACGTCGCAAGCCAGCGCATATGCCGTTTCATTCAGCCTTTCGGGCAGGTTTTCCCGGATAAGGCCAAACATCGCATCCAAGCCGTCTTCTTGTTCAAATAAATCAAAGACGATCTGGCTCACGCGGCGCGTACGGTCGATATCGTAACCCGCAAAAACCGGCAACATGTTTACAGCGCCTTCGATTTTTACCAGTTCCGCAGTTCGGATTGTCTCGTCCGACGCTGAGATCGCAACCATAATCGCAACAAGGCAATCCTGCGGGGACATTGGGTGTGTAACTTGCTCGGTCATTGGATCATCCTGCTTGGGTGTAGCTGCGCGCGAACGATATGGGCGGGTGGAGGCGGGTTCAACACCTTGTTTAATGACTGAGGATCAATAAGGCACGCCCGCGTCTTTGAACTGAGCCTCGATCCGAGTGCGATCTGCGTCTTTTTCTATGAGTTTCAAGAAATTCCAGCCCGAAAGTCTGAAGTCCGGAAAGCCGGTCGTTAGCGTTTTGACAATAGCCTCCGCCTTCTCGAACTGCCCGGTGGCGTGGTAAGAGGCAGCTGCCCAGCAATATGCAGGTGGCCCCACTGGCCCGCCTCTTTCTACATTTCGCTCAAAAGCGGCAAGTGCAGCGTGGAACTGACCAGCCATGAATGCAGCATGACAGACAACATTCAGATAAGGTCCGTTCACGAAATTTGGGCTTAGTCTGAACGCGGTTTCTGCTTCTTTTTTCGACTCGTCATGATTGCCTCGCATGCCGTTGGTAACGGCATAGATCACGTGAGCGTCTGCATCGTTGGGAAGTAGACTGAGACCTTGCTTGGCTGAATCGATCGCCTCGTCAAAGCGCCTTTGGACCAATAGCGCGAGGTTAAGTGCAGTGTAGGACCAGCCAAAGGATTTATCGAGCGCGATCGCTTTGTAAGCCAATGCCTCGGCGCGGGCGCCGAGCGCATCAGGGTCGCTGTGGCCCCAAAGCGCACCAAAGCCAATTATCCAGGACAGTCCGGCGTACCCGCCGGAAAACTCAGGTGCCAATTCCACCACCTTATTGAATAGCTCGCTTGCGGCGGCCATTTTCGCGGGAATTGGTGGAAAAGGCGTTGCCTTTGCTTGCACAAACAATTCGTACGCTTCGATATTGGTCGTGTGTACCGAACTCAGGTGCTCTGTCTCTGATTTTGTCAGATTTACAGAAAGAGCGGATACTACCTCGCCACAGACCATGTCCTGAAGCTCGAAAACCTCGGCGAGCAAGCCGTCATAGCGGTCCGCCCAGATATGTCCGCCCGATTTAGCATCGATTAACTGGACATTGATTCGCACGCGCTCACCAAGTTTTCGAACACTGCCTTCGACGACGTTGGCAACACCCAGACGGCGTCCGACCGTCGGAATGTCTACCGCTTGACCCTTGAAGGCAAAAGTCGAGTTCCTGGCGACCACGAAAAGGCCTGAAACCTTGGACAGATCGGTGATCAAATCCTCGGTCAGACCATCTGCAAAATGGTCCTGATCAGGATCGCTCGACATGTTGTCGAACGGCAAAACGGCGACAGATGGCAAGTCGGGCAGTTTTAGTTCAGGTTCTGATTGGACGGGTTCCGAGCCGTTATCCCAGTGCCATAAACGGGTGGGGTTGGTAATGTTCTTTAATTTCTGTTCACCTCCATCCAACCAATCTATATCCAGCTTACCTTGAACTTGTTGGTAGGCGGCGCCTGAAATTCCTACGCCGCCAGGCGCTACTAGGGGCTCAATTCTGGCAGCCACATTTACACCGTCTCCGAAGATATCATTTTCGTCCATCACGATGTCGCCGACATGAATTCCTATGCGTAACTCAATTTGGCTGTTCCCAGGAGCAACCGCGTTGTCAGATTTTAATAAAGACTGCAGTTCGATTGCAGCCTTTACGCTTGAGACGGCCGAGGTGAACTCGATAAGAAACCCGTCGCCCATCGTTTTGACCAGCCTGCCGTCATGCTGTTTTAGGAGTGGTTCGATAACCTCAGTCCTAAGACGGCGAATAGTGTCGATAGTACCAGTTTCATCTGCGGCCATCATTCGGGAATATCCGACAACGTCCGCAGCCATTATTGCAGCCAGTTTTCTTTGGTATCCAGTCGACATTCTGTAGACCCTATCGCTCGTGTAGCCGCCCACCTAATAAAAATTTCCGTTTTGGTAGAGTTTATACGGGAAATTCCCCCCAGTTCATTGACTCATGCTGCATCCGCACAATAGGAGGGGCCGGTCCGGTTGCTTGGTGTAACCGGCGTCGTTCCCCGATGGAGACCACTAAAATGTCTGAACTGCGTGAAACCGCGATGTCGTCCAAGGCCTGGCCTTTTGAAGAGGCGCGCAGGTTGCTAAAACGGTACGGGCAGGGCGCACCGGAAAAAGGTTATGTGCTTTTCGAAACTGGATATGGTCCATCTGGCCTGCCTCACATAGGTACGTTCGGTGAGGTGGCGCGGACCACTATGGTCAAACGCGCGTTTGAAGCCTTGTCGGACATTCCGACCAAACTGATCTGTTTCTCGGACGATTTGGACGGAATGCGCAAGGTGCCAACTAACGTGCCGAACCCCGAACAATTGAAGGATTACCTTCAATGCCCGCTGACGTCGGTTCCTGATCCATTTGGCGAATATCCGAGCTTTGGCGAGCACAACAATGCGATGTTACGTCGGTTTCTCGATACCTTTGGATTCGAATATGAATTCTATTCGGCTCGCGATTTCTATCGCTCGGGCCAATTTGACAAGGTCCTGAAAACTGCGGTCGAACGCTATGACGACATCATGGCCATTATGCTCAAAAGCTTGCGGGAAGAGCGGCAGCAGACTTACTCGATTTTCCTGCCGATTCATCCCGAAACCGGACGTGTGCTTTATGTCCCGATGAAAAAGGTCTGTGCAGAAACCTATACCGTTACATTCGATGATGAGGATGGCAAGGAATGGAACCTGCCTGTAACCGGAGGCAACGTCAAACTGCAGTGGAAACCCGATTTTGGTGCGCGATGGGCGGCTCTGGGCGTGGATTTTGAGATGTATGGCAAAGAGCATGCCACGAACGAAAAAATCTATGATGCGATTTGCCGGGCTCTTGGCGGACGAGCGCCGGAACATTTTTCATACGAACTTTTTCTGGATGAAAACGGGCAGAAGATTTCAAAGTCTTCCGGCAATGGTGTGTCTATTGACGAATGGCTTACATACGCGCCGACCGAAAGTTTGGCTTACTTTATGTATCAAAAGCCAAAGACGGCCAAACGCATGCATTTCGATGTTATTCCAAAGGCCTATGATGAGTACCATCAACAATTGCGCGCCTACCCGGGGCAGGACTTGAAGGCTCAGTTGAATAACCCGGTTTGGCATATCCATGGCGGTGATGTGCCAGAGTCGACACTGATCGTGCCGTTTGCGATGCTTTTGAACCTCGCTTCAGTTTCGGGTGCTGAAGACAAAGAAGCATTGTGGGGCTTTGTCCGTCGTTATGCGCCTGCGGCAACTGCCGAAACACATCCTGATCTGGATCTCGCGGCTGGATTTGCTGTTCGCTATTTCAACGATTTTGTCAAACCGACCCGAAAGCATCGCGCGCCCACTGATCAGGAACGTGAGGCGCTTCAGGCGTTGAAGTCGGCGTTGGAAGCGTATGACGGTCCGATCGAGGATGAAGCCCTGCAATCGGTGGTTTATTCTATCGGGCGCGATCGGTTCGATCCTATGCGTGGATGGTTCACGGCCCTTTACGAGGTGCTGTTGGGCGCTTCGCAGGGCCCTCGGTTTGGCGGGTTCATCGCACTTTACGGAGTGCCTGAAACCATTGCCTTGATCGACAGAGCGCTTGCCGGGGAGTTGGTCTGATTTGACCTCTTGAGGCGCGGGGCTACTCTTTGCGCAGGAGGTAGCCCCATGCGTCGATTATTTATTGCCTTGTTCATAAGTGCCGGTCTGGCCTCGGGTGCATTCGCGCAGAATGCCGAGATTGAGGCGAATATCACCGCACAAATCCAGGCGTTCAAGGCAGATGACTTTGACACCGCATTTACCTTTGCCAGCCCAAACATCCAGCGATTGTTTCGAAATTCCGATAATTTTGGAGCGATGGTTCGCAACGGCTATCCTATGGTTTGGCGTCCTGCAGATTTGCGTTTTCTCGAATTGCGAGAAGTATCCGGATCGCTGTGGCAGAAAGTAATGATCGTGGATGGCGACGGCCGCGTTCACATCCTCGATTACCAAATGATTGAGATGGAAAATGGCTGGAAAATAAACGGCGTTCAATTGCTTGGAGCGTCGGACCCAGCGGCATAAAGCAACACCTACGTACGGTGCGATGAGCGGCGGTTAATCCCCTTGAGTTACGCAGATTGTCGTGTTCGGGCTGGACCCGGACCCATCGATTATGCCCGCGGTGACATGCCGTGGAGAAACTGGGAAAGGGATTTTTATGAACAAGGCAGTCACCGAAGGCACCGAATTCATGCCACCCGCATTTGCAGATGGCTTGGGGGTTTGGTCAAGCGGCGACGGAACACCCGGTTCACCCACGTACGATGGATCGGGGAGCGGCGCTTTTGTACCCGCTGATGCAGACTTTGCAGGGTGTCTTGAGATATTCAAAACAGAGTCCACGCAGCGGTTGCGGTATATGGGCCAAACTCAGTTGCTGCCGGGGTGCTATTTGCAAATCAAGGCACGAGTGAAGGCAATTAGTGGTCCATTACCCACAGTCCGTGTTGCAGGATGGGCCGGTGGCGCAGGCGACGCACATGTGACCGGGCTGATCGAGCAGGGCGAGGTTATACAACTACACGAGTACGGCAGAGTATATGAAGTTTCGGCGATTGTCGGAAGCGGTAGACGGCAGGGCGTCGATATGCCTTGGGGGTCAGACGCGCTGTACGGCCATTTCGGGTTGGATATCAATGGAACGAACGGCGCTGTAATCCGAGTAGACGACATTGAGATCACTGATGTTTCCAACGTGTTCTTGCGGGACATGATCGGTTTGGTTGACGTTCGCGATTTCGGTGCAATTGGTGATGGCGTGACCGACGACTCTGCAGCCTTTGCAGCGGCTGATCAGGCAGCGGATGGTCGAAAAATATACGTTCCGCAAGGAACCTATTTGCTGGAACAAAACACCACCTTGTCGGCTGACGTTGATTTTGATGGTACGGTGACAATGCCGGATGACAAGTTGTTGGTTCTGACAAAGAGTTATGACTTGCCGACCTACATATCCGCCTTCGGGGATGAAGAACTGGCATTTAAGAAAGCCTTCCAAGCCTTGCTTAATAATGCTGACCATGAATCCTTGGACCTAGGCGGAAGAAAGATCGCGGTTACCGAGCCGATTGACATGCAAGCAGCGGTACCGAACCGTACGACTTACGCGACCCGCCGCGTGGTGCGAAACGGACAATTTGATGTTAAAAGCAGTAGCGCTTGGGATACCGAGACTTTTACGTCGGTTGCAACTTACAACCCGACCGATCCGTACAAACTTTCAAACGTTGCAAACGTTGCGAATATCCCTGTCGGAGCTTTGGTCACCGGGAGCGGCGTGGGGCGCGAGATCTATGTTCGGTCAAAGAATGAAGGTGCTGGTGAAATTACTCTGAACGCCGCAATTTACGATTCGGTGGGAACTCAGACGTTTACCTTTACCGATTTCAAGTATCTGCTGGACTTCGGTGGTTTCAGTTCGTTGCAAAAATTCGGCATGGAAGGGATCGAGTTTCAGTGTAATAGCCGTTGCAGTGCAATCCGTCTTTCACCGGGTGGAAACACTTTTGTGCTTAAAGATTGCTTTGTCAGTCGCCCAAAGGATCGGGGGATCACTTCGATTGGCATCGGATGCCAGGGTATGCTGATCGATGGTTGTCAATTCCTGTCCAGCGAAGAAGACTTGGACGTAGCTGACCGTAGCTCGATTGCGGTGAACTCCAACGCCAACGACGTCAAACTGCGTCATAACCGGGCAAACCGTTTCCATCACTTTGCAGTATTAGGTGGGGATAACAATCTTGTGCTCGGCAACCACTTCTTTCAAGGCGACAGCGCATCAACCGGGGTGCGCAACGCAGGTTTGGTTCTGATTGGCGGCTACAATAGTTCATCAATTGCGGAAAATTATGTCGACAACTGTTTTATCCAGTGGACGAATGAGCGTGACGCATCGCCAAACTATAACTCAGGCTATTCATTCAGTGCGCTGAGTATCACGGATAACATATTCTACGCCAGCGATGTGGAGTCTTGGTTTAGTTTCATAGTTGTGCGTCCTTATGGCAGCGGGCACTATCTGAATGGTTTGGCCGTCACCGGAAACAAGTTTCGCACCAACGCTGGGTCAATTTCTCGGGTGGATCGGGTCGATACCACTTTTTCCGATTTGAACCCTGACAAGTATTCAGGCGTCAATTTCTCTAACAACACTTTTCATGCTGTTTCGACCCCCTGTGAAAACCCGCTTCGTTTACGGCACACCCAAAATTCCAGATCGTCTTCTTGGACGATAAGTTCTGGCGGTCAATTGCCATTCAGGGGCCGGGCCCTTGGATGTGATGCCATGGTAGCAATCGGGCCGCTACGAACACAGTTAGGTACCACGCGATACACCGCGCCTTACGTTGAACTTGAGCAAGGCTCCGATCAAAACGACATTAAGTTGCGCTGGCCAGAGTCTCTCAGCGGAGAAGTTTCGATAACAATACGGGCCGACACCTGACACTCGAACTGCGCGCCGTCCCGTTTCACTGGGGCGGCACGCTGTTTAGCGCGTATTCCACAAAGAGATTTTGAAACCTGTGCTATCTTGGTAAGAGTTCCTTTCGATCCCAATAATCCATTTGGTTTTTCCAGTTCTGGGGCGGTAGATTACCGAGGGTCTAGCGCTCCAAAAAATTGGTTGGTTTGACGTGTACGATGTCTCAATCTGGAAAAGTGGATTGAAACGTCTTTTTGAGGACAAGCCTGCTGTGAAATCGAGCTTGTGGATCAAGGCCTCGTGCGTCCGAAATTCCAGAGCCGTATCAACGGCAACCCAACCATTACCAAATTTGGTTTTTATGTTTTTGCCATATGACAAAGTGGTCTTGTACAGCGCCCAGGATTGAAACTGGCGATGGTGAACACCAACCCCGATCTCACCTGCCAGACGTCCGGCGCTCCCGAAGTCGGCGATTGGAAATCGAGCAAAGATGAGGGCTTGGCCATACAGATATTGGTGTTCTTCGGCGTCCAAACCAATTGTCAGTTTAGGGAATGCACCCCACTCCGCGTAAAGCGAAGTCTTATAATGGAAAATGTTGTCTGCCTCTTTGAACCCGGTTACTGAGGCGGCTGAAAAAACTGAACCTTTTTCGCGTAGCCACGCACCGCCCCAAACCGGCGTGCCAAGCATGACTATCAGTAACGTCGTGAAGAAGGCCCCTCGCATTCGGTGAACATCCGAAGACATGGTTAACGATTAGTTAGCAATATGTTTGTTTTGGAAAATTTGGCTTAGAGGATGATAGCCGAAGGAAACGGATGGCGATTTCAAAAGCTGTGCTAGGCTTGGGTCAATCAAAGGAGGAGCCAGATGCCCAAGATTTCAAAAAACGCATCCAGTCAGACTGTGATCACCACTTTCGAAATGACGCCCGGAACTTGCCAGGACCTTTTAGAGGCGCTGACGGACGCGTATTCGGAATTTATTTCTAAACAGCAAGGATTCATCGCGGCTGGGCTGCATGTGAATGATGCCCAAACCAGGATCGCCAATTACTCACAATGGGAACGGCGCGAAGATTTTCTGGCAATGCTGCGAACGCCGGAAATGCGTGAACGAAACCGCCAAATAAATGAGCTTTGCAAAAGTTTTGAGCCTGTCATGTACGACGTCGCAGAAACATTCTGACCATCCTGATTTGAATCAATGTGTTACTGGCCATCTCGTGCCAGTTTGCTGATATAATCACGGAGGCGCGACCCATGTACCACAACATCCTTGTCCCAATTTCATTCGACACAGAACGTGACATTTCCGGGCCCATGAAACTGGCGCAAATACTGGCCACACCCAATGCGCAGGTAACACTGTTGCACGTAGTAGAACACATCCCCGACTACGCGATCTCATACATGCCGAATGAATATATTACCGAGGCGCGGAAGGCGATTCAAACTGAACTGGACGCACTTGCATCCAAATTACCCAACGCCCAAGGGGTGGTGATCGAGGGGCATTCAGGGCGAACAATTCTGGATTGGGCAGAAACCAATAAACCCGACCTTATTATTTTGGCTTCGCATCGACCAGGTATGCAGGATCTCCTTTTGGGCTCTACAGCGACGCACGTCGTGCGTCACGCAAAATGTGCGGTGCATGTAGTTAGATAATTTGGGAAGCTTGCAAATCATCAGAGGACAGGCGCCAGGCTTTTCCAAAGCCGCCATTCAGCATGCCGTCTTCCACCTGAAAGCGGACAAATCCGAAATCGGCGAAATCGACATACAGTCGTGCCTTAGGGCGTAAGGTCAGATAGTGCTTTCTGAGGCCGTCGTGTTCAGGCACATCTTTCGGGATCAGCGTGGCAATGCAATGCAGGGTCAACCGAGGATGAACTAAAGGATCACCTTTATCGCCTGGTGAGCCGATCAAAAGGGCGCAGGACGGATTGGCCCGCATTGCCTTTGTGTGATCTGATAATGTGGAGACAAGCGAAATAGGTCGTTTTTCTAAGTCTGTGGCAAGAGCGATCCGTGAGACCGACGGTAGCAACGTTCCGACCCGCAGCACCGCGAGAGAGGCATAACTAGCGGTTGCCAGTATGTCCCGTGCTATCCTGCGTGCCTCGTCATCGGGAGACAGAAAGGGGTTGGGATTTGTCATATGGACTCTTTCAAATAGCGTTGCATGAAGTATCCATCTAACCTGCGCACGGTGCTTGGTTTATATTATTAACATGGTGGGTGCAGCTTTGAATTTTCTTGTTTTCCTTGGATCTTCCCGGAAAAGTACCCCTCCGCGCCCCGCCAGGGTGGGTGAACGCGTGGCCAGAGCCTGTGTTTCGCGGCTTAGCCAGATCGATCATGATGTAACATTGATCGACCCTTTAGAGGTTCAGACGGATCACGTCTTCAAACCTCATTTCGCGTTCGCGGAAGGGCGGGCGCCTCAAAATCTCGAGTCGCTCTCGCAAAAGATTGATGCCGCCGATGGCTATGTAATGGTCAGTCCCGAGTACAACCATTCCATGTCCCCTGCGTTATCGGGCTTGCTCAACCATTTCGGCAGTTCACTATTCTCATACAAACCAAGCGTAATTGCCACCTATTCTGCGGGCCAGTGGGGTGGGGCGCGGGCGGCTGTGAATATGCGAACCTATCTCAGCGAATTGGGGTGCCTACCGGTTTCGGCAATGATCCACGTTCCCAAGGCGCACGAGATTTTTGAACCCGATGGAAGTTACAAGGTTGATGTTTCTGCAAAAGATTGGGACGGATATCTGGGCCGTGCTTTTGGCCAATTGGTTTGGTGGGCCGAAGCCTCGGCTCGGCAACGCGATCTGGGTAGTCACCCCGGAGCTTTCAAACGAGACCCATCTCAACGCAACGCGCCTGGGTAAATTCCTTACCTTGGCCTTCAGCGGGCCTCGGGGTTGCCACATCTTCGTTTCAACAAGAATCCATGACACTAGAAGACACACAAGACGAGCCAATGAATCCTCGTTCAGCCCGAAGGCATAGACGCGCCGAACAACAGCGCAGACGGGCTTTGTCGCCCATGAGAATCCTTTTGATGGTACTGGCGCTTCCGTTGACCACAGGGATAATTGCCGTCGGAACCTACATCCGGGTAAATAATGGGGATCGCGAAAACGCTCTGGTTCATCTTGTTGCATTGGTTGGGTGCGATGCCGTGCAGGCCATCGGTTTCAATACATTCAACGAAGGTGAGCCTGGCTATCACAAGCGCAACGATCCTGATGGCGACGGAATTGCTTGCGAATTCAACAAAGCGGAACCAGTGTTATCCACCGAGCCATCACGCACCGAGGCACCCAAACAACGCATGGTTGGCAACGCGAAATTTGTTCGGCCTTAAAGACGGTCATCGTCGAGGCAGACAGGAACACTTGCTTGCCTCAAGGTTGTCGGACAGTCACAATCAGCCCTATGACCCGCGAAGAATTCAACGCTTTCTGTTCAGGCCTACAAGCCACTAACCATGTGGTGCAATGGGGAAATGCGGACGTATGGAAAGTTGGCGGTAAGGTATTCGCGATCTGCGGCTGGAATGATGGGAAGGACGCGTTCACTTTCAAAGCAACCGACCTGGCCTTTGAGGTGCTTAGAGACGAGCCCGGTATACGGCCCGCCCCTTATCTGGCGTCGCGGGGGATGAAATGGTTACAGGTTTATGAAACCTGCGGAATGAACGATAGCTTGCTGCGCGATCACATAGTGACGTCATACGATTTGGTTGTGGCCAAGCTGACCAAGAAGATGCGCGCGGAGTTACAGGTCTAGTATCAATAATTTTTCACTCTGATGAATTGCGTAGATAGGCAAAGCGATACGCCAGTGCGACACCGCCTGCACCGCCGACAATGTTACCGACGGTTACCCAAAATAAGTTGCCAAAAGCTGCTCGAAACCCGATTTCAGCACCGGACATAGCGCCCTGCGGTAGCAAGTACATATTGGCGACAGAGTGTTCGAGGCCTAACAAAACAAAGCAAGAAATCGGCCAGAGAATAGCCGTGACCTTACCGACCACTGACCTTGCCGCGAAACTTAGCCAGACGGCCAGACAGACGAGCGCGTTGCACAAAATTCCGCGTGTAAACGCCTGAGATGCAGTAAGATCAAGTTTACCGCTTGCAATCGCCGATGCTGTTGCTGCCATCGGACCATCCAGTAACCCGGTCAACGCGAATGCTTGCGCCAGCGCGATGGCGCCGATCAGGTTGCCCAAGTAGACTAGGCCCCAATTTCGCAGCAATGCCATTGTGGAAATCCTTCGATCCACCGCGGCAATGGTCATCAGGGCGTTGCCGGTGAACAGCTCGGCACCACCCACGACAACCAGAATTAAGCCCAACGAGAATACAACGCCGCCCAGAAACCGCGCAGGCCCAAACCCTGGATCTGCACCGGTCATGACTATGGTATAAGCCGCACCACCGAACCCGATGAATACTCCGGCGAGGATAGCCAACGTTAGAGTCTGGCCGATTGTCAGATGCGCCTTGGCGACCCCTGCCGTTTCGACCAGTTCGGCGATTTGGGCGGGTTTATAGGCATCTAAGCCAGTTGGATTAGAGTCTGTCATGTGAATATCATGAATGGAACTGGCGGGGCATGTATTGATCGGGATCAAGCCCGATCGGGTCTATCCTTTCATTGCGTGAAGCAACTCGATCAGTCTTTTTCTGTCGTCATCATCATTGTATTTCCCGGCAGCCAGACGCTCTGCAATGCGCAGTCTTAGGCGTTCCTGCTGTGTTTTGACTTCTTCTCCGGCGGTTTCGGCCAATGTCTTCATGATCGTTGCTACGGCTTGTTGGCGCTTGGTAGTGGGGTTGGCGATATAGTCGACAAGGCTTTGCTGACCGGAATCAAGGATGTTTTCGGCCAGGTCGCGCAGTTGTTCACCATTAGGCAGCAGCGGGGCCGGGGTATCCTCGGGCGGGAGAATTTCCTGCACGCTGCGCGAAGTCTCCGCCAGGGCATTGGCTCCGTCGACAAAGGCTTCGGTAATCATCCGTGTAATCTTGATCGCGCGTGGGTCTTTGAACAAAGCCGAAGCAATAGCTACGCCGTAATCGGAATAAACCCACGGGTTGACCCGCCGTCCACCGCGACCCTTGGGTTTTGAAATCACATTCCGTGATTGCAAATCGGCGACCTCGGCATCGGACAATTGAAAGCGGTAGCCTTCGAACAGGTCTTTGTTGCGTGAAACGGCTTGATTGAATGCCCTCACTGATTTCCCATAGAATTTCGCCAGATCCTCGGCCAACACCACGCGCGCACCGCGCACTCTGTGAATGGCTCTTTGGACTTCTTGTATGCTGGGCAGGTTCTTCGAGTTCGTCATGGCTGCCGTTTGGAATCACAATTTGTGATTTCAAACGTGAAGCAGCCTGCGCAGGGCTGCAACCATGAAGTGTGAAAAGCGCTGATGAGAAATCTCTTACGCTCGGTGGCGCCCAAGATCCGCTGGGTATCAGTTAGAGATTCAATGCCCTCGTGCTAGACTGAGCGTGGCAGAGCCATTCCGGCCACGCCATACGGCAATTTTGCCAGACGAGGGAGGAATACCATGTTTGCACGTATTACTCAGTTCAAGATGAAGCCCGGTACGCGTGAGGCGGCAACGGCCAAAATGAACGATTTGAAGTCTGAAATTATGGGCATGCCCGGCATGCATTGTTTTACAAACGTAATGAACGAAGACGGCTCGGGTTACGTTATTTCCGTTGTGGAAAGCGAAGAGACCTCGGACGCGAACGCACCCAAGGTAGCCCAACTTTGGGGCCAATTCGCCGAGTTTCTGGAAGGCCCGCCTTCACCAGTTGGGTACGATGTGATTGCGCATTGGGACAAAGGTTAAGTTATTGACCCGGGTAGGCTTCGCTTGCCCGGGTCTTTTGAACATTTCGCTGGGGCGGTCCACCACTGATCAAAGTTAGGGGCCACAACACAATTATCCCAAATTAAAACAGTAAGCTCTTTGTCGGTCTCATTTATCCAATGTTAGGACAAATGGGCCCCAGCACATTCGCGGAATATGCGAACTTGTGAAGCAGCTCCATCCAAAGGAAATTCAATTATCTGATTTTGCGTAAAGGCGTATGCACTCTGGTTGTATTCCAATCCGTCCAGTACATTGCCGAACCCTTTATCGGTCACGGTAAGGGCTGTGGCGTTTTCGGAAAGAACATGGCGCGAGGTCGCGATTTCGATGGGGGTTGGGCCTTCGAACCGCATCGCGAACCATGGCGCCTGCGCCCAATTTTCGGTCGTGCGGGTGATTGTAAGAGAGTAAAGAGGTTGAGCGGGATCGTAAGTCAAGAAAATCGTCGCTGAGTCCGTTTCATGCGAAAGGGTGCATATCTGACCAACGGTCGCCTCCCACGCAGAGGCTGGGGTGGCGAAGATCAAAAGAGAAAGAACGAAACGCATCTGATGTTACTTAGCCGCAGCAACGAAAGTGGCAAGGGCAGGCGGCGTCAGTCAACTTAGAATGGACCGTTGGTGTTCCCGGTGCCTGAGTGACGGTCCCGTCTGGTTTTCACGTGCGTTGCGCCAAATCCTTGGTCGGCTCTGCAAACCCAGTGAATGGTTCTTTTGACCTCATGAGTGCTGGTCAGGGAGTTCGGGATCGTCACAGAAACCGTTTGGGATCGCATTTTGTGATTTCAAAGGTGGAAGAGAGGGCGCTGGGCTGCAAGTTTAAAGTGTGGCGTGTTAGGAGTGAGTTTTACTTCATTGCGTGAGCGTACTGGCCCGATCTGCTAATGCGCTACCGTTCCAATCTGAGAAAAAAGAAAAAAGCAAAATACCCAGAATGCAAAAGTAAATGAATGCCAAGTAACTTTTGCGGCTTTGTTAAGTTTGGTGAAGTTTTCTGAGATGCGAATGTCGTTTTCTTCTGCTTGAGAGATTACTACTTCCAAGAAATCATCATTGTCATCAACGTGCCCTTTCCACCCTTCCCATCGGTGCCCTCTAATATGGAAACGCCTCGGCATACAGGTACTTGCGGCGACAAAGCTTGCTACAATAAATCCACCACATGAAACGTATGAAAGAAACGGAGAAGGTGTTCTCGAAGCGAGCGTGGCGAGAATTGTCGCCATTGCAGCAAGAGTACCCGCTAACGCCATGGCGCGCTGATCTGCATTCGAGGCCAAGTTGTTAATGTCCTCAAGTTGCAATTCCGTTTGCCTAAGTGCCTCTATGGCAATATTCAATTTATTGTTGTGTTCCAAAATAGAATTCTCACAGGTACAAAATGGCAAAAAAACCAGCCCCACCTCCAACACGTAGCCGTTCGGGAGCAATGAACAAAGGTACAAGCCGGCCGCAACCTACGCCGAAACCTAAGCCAACTCCACCCAAATAGCCGAAGAAGTAATCTCCCTTCCACGTGTGAAGCGGAGGACTAACGCTTCCTCCGTTTCACATTCCCACCCCTCTGCCCCGGCCTGCCAGCCGTTGACCGTCCACGCGATTTCACGGCATCTTCCGAGGCTTTCTCGACCGCCCATTGGCGCGCCATGGGGTCGTCGGCGACGGCCAGATCGACTGCCTCCAGACGTTTGATTTCATCCCGGATGTTGGCGGCCTCTTCGAATTCCAGGTTCTCGGCGGCTTTGCGCATCTGCTCGCGCAACCCGTCCAGATGCGCCTCAAGGTTGGCGCCGTGCATCGGCTTGTCGATGGTGGCGGTGACGCGGTTCATGTCGACGTCGCCTTCGTAGAGACCAGCCAGAACGTCCTCGACATTCTTCTTCACCGTCTCAGGCGTGATGCCGTGTTCCTTGTTATAGGCGACTTGCTTAGCGCGGCGGCGGTTGGTTTCGTTCAACGCACGTTCCATGCTGCCGGTGATCTTGTCGGCATACATGATCACCCGGCCATCGGCGTTCCGAGCGGCCCGGCCGATGGTCTGGATTAGCGAGGTTTCGGATCGCAAAAAGCCCTCTTTATCCGCGTCCAGAATAGCGACGAGCCCGCATTCGGGGATGTCGAGTCCCTCGCGCAGCAGGTTGATGCCGACCAGCACGTCGAACGCCCCCAGCCGCAGGTCGCGCAGGATTTCGATGCGTTCCAGTGTATCGATGTCGGAATGCATGTAACGAACCCTGATGCCCTGCTCGTGCAGGTATTCGGTCAGGTCCTCGGCCATCCGTTTGGTCAGCGTGGTGACCAACGTGCGATAGCCATTGGCAGCTACTTTTCGCACCTCATCCAGCAGGTCGTCCACCTGCATCGACACGGGGCGGATTTCCACTTCGGGATCCAGCAGACCGGTGGGGCGGATCACCTGTTCGGTGAAAACGCCACCGGACTGGTCCAATTCCCACGCTGCAGGAGTGGCCGATACAAAGACCGATTGCGGGCGCATTGCGTCCCACTCTTCGAATTTCAGAGGCCGATTGTCCATGCATGAGGGCAGGCGAAATCCATGTTCTGCCAGAGTGAACTTGCGCCGATAGTCACCCCGGTACATGCCGCCGATCTGAGGGACCGAGACGTGGGATTCGTCGGCGAATACGATTGCGTTGTCGGGTATGAATTCGAACAAGGTAGGGGGCGGTTCGCCCGGTGCGCGGCCGGTGAGGTAGCGTGAGTAATTCTCGATCCCGTTACAAACGCCGGTGGCTTCGAGCATTTCCAAATCAAAGTTGGTGCGCTGTTCCAGACGTTGGGCTTCCAGCAGTTTGCCTTCACCAACTAGTTGGTCCAGCCTTATTCGCAGTTCTTTTTTGATCCCGATAATCGCCTGCTGCATTGTGGGTTTTGGTGTCACATAGTGTGAGTTCGCATAAACCCGAATGTGCTCCATCGTGTCGGTCTTTTCGCCTGTTAGTGGGTCGAATTCAGTGATCTGTTCCAGTTCTTCCCCAAAGAATGACAGTTTCCACGCGCGGTCTTCCAAGTGAGCAGGCCATATCTCAAGTGAATCCCCGCGCACCCGGAACGAGCCGCGCTGAAAGGCCTGATCATTACGGCGATATTGCTGGGCGACCAAATCGGCCATTACCTGCCGCTGGTCGTAATCTTTTCCCACCTTTAAATCCTGGGTCATGGCCCCATAAGTTTCGACCGATCCAATACCGTAAATACAACTGACCGACGCTACGATGATTACATCGTCTCTCTCAAGCAGTGCCCGAGTGGCGGAATGGCGCATCCGGTCGATCTGCTCATTGATCTGCGATTCCTTTTCAATGTAGGTGTCGCTACGCGGCACATAGGCTTCGGGCTGGTAGTAATCATAGTAGGACACAAAGTACTCGACCGAGTTTTCGGGGAAAAAGCCTTTGAACTCTCCATAAAGTTGCGCCGCAAGCGTTTTGTTCGGGGCCAAAATGATGGCTGGGCGCTGTGTTTCCTCGATCACCTTTGCCATCGTGAATGTTTTACCTGTACCCGTCGCACCCAACAGTACCTGATCACGTTCCCCATTGGTGACGCCGCCAGCCAGCTCTTCTATCGCGCCTGGCTGATCCCCTGCAGGTGCAAATTCGGTGTGCATGACGAACTGTTTGCCGCCCTCAAGCTTTAAACGTGCACGAACCTCTTCGGCTGTCAGCTGGGTTTTGTCGGATTGGGCATATGGCATTGGCAGGCTCCGGGGTTAGCCCCTTACATTTGTTCTTATTTTGTCCAACTGCAAGACCTGATCCGGCTCTGAAACTGTACTTTCAATCATATGCATGCTGAAGGTCCGAAAGCTGGTCTGACCGGACCTTTACTGAAAGGGCATTCAAGTTGTCTTCCAGAGTTCGACCCATGTTTATTTTCAACACCGATTGCCTATTTCCCGTCCCGACTTCACGCTGTATTCCATGCTTCAGATCACCTTTGACTGTGTTGCCGAAATTGGCTCGATGGCCATCGAAGGATGTGCATCAGTCAAGGGCATTGCGGACATTTCGGAAAGTCTTTCGCGATAACCTATGTTAGGCTGCCAATCCGTTGCTCCGTGTACCAAAGAGGTTTCGGCCTCGAAATGGCAATGACGTTTTAATCCAACGCCGACTGGATCATTAGTCAAGGCATCCACGGACTTCACCTTTGGCGCGAATTCGTCGATATGCATGAACCGGCTCGAAGTGGCCCAGATCGCCTGGCGCCGGGCTCTGGTTTCCAAACTTCTTTCGAGGTGGATCATCTTAGTTTCTTCATCTTGGCGTGACGCGGTTCATAACAATCTCTAGTGACAGAATTTGACATTAGGTCGCCGGTTGGGTGCTGCTACTGCGAGATAAAGTTGCGACATTTGTCATCTTGTCCCTGCGAACTCGCTGACGCATAAACGTGCTCAGCCAGTGAGTATGGAGAGGCGGCATGCGCGCGCGAATTTTTCAACCTTCTCGGAACGCCATGACTTCGGGCATGGCAAAAACTCGGAAATGGGTGCTGGAATACGCACCTGCATCTTCGCGCGAGGTTGATCCGCTTATGGGTTGGACTTCTTCCTCGGATACGCAATCTCAGGTGCGTTTGAAATTCGACACCAAGGAAGAGGCGCTCGATTACGCAAAGGACAACGGAATTGACGCGACAGTTAGCGAACCTCATGGGCGTAAACCAAACCTTCGTCCCCGGGGATACGGCGAGAATTTCGCCACCGACCGCCGTAGCCCTTGGACCCATTAAGTGATCGAGATCCGGCCGGCTGATCCGGGTGCGGACGAGATGCGCCCTATCATTGAGGCGCATCTTGCACATAGCTGGGATGCAACGCCTCAGACCTCGAACCATACATTTGATGCTGTCGCGTTGAGTGCGCCTGGTATCCGATTCTTTGGGCTTTATGAAACAGGTAAAGCCCTTGGCTGCGGTGCGCTGAAATCCCTACCCGACGGAACCGCCGAAGTGAAATCCGTGCATATAATAGCAGACGTTCGCGGTCGTGGGTTGGCGCGAGTGATGATGAAATATCTGGCTGATCTTGCCGGATCGGAAGGGATATCTGCTTTGGTCCTTGAGACCGGAGCGGCGCATTTGCCTGAATACACTGCCGCTCGAAAGCTTTATGAAGCGTTAGGATATTCCTATTGCGGGCCGATATTTGGCTATAAAGAAGACCTCAACAGCGCCTTCATGCGCTTGGCCCTTGAACCTGGTTCATAAAAGCCGCAAGAAGGCCGCAGCGGTCCCGTAGCTCAACTGGATAGAGCAGCTGACTTCTAATCAGCAGGTTGAGGGTTCGAGTCCTTCCGGGATCGCCATTTTATCATTTAAATCAATAATTTAAATTGGGGTATTTGATTACCTCAATCTATTTTTCATCAAGGGTAACAGTAAGGGTAACAAATTCCGGAAACGGCCTCAATTTTTGAACATATTGGTATTTTTCTCGTAAGCGATCACATAAAGCTCTCGCGGTGGTATTAACGGCAAAAATTCAGTCACATCTCTTATATTTGGATGACCGGCAGGCCTTAGCACGCTTTGTCGCTTCAGAAATCTCTGAGGGTGTCATTCTGGACGAAAGTTCTTTACGAAACTGCGGAGCCCTTTTGTGTCCGTTCTCGATGGCCATTGTCCACCACATGTACGCCTTCACTTTGTTTCGTTCAACGCCATTTCCGTTGTCGTATAAGACAGCAAGATTGTTTTGGGCCGGCGCGTACCCGCGCTTGGCAGCTAGTTGATACCAAACGGCGGCCTTTGATCTGTTCTTTGGAAGACAAAGGCCAGTGTCATATGCTAAGGCTATGTTGTACTGAGCGACGCTGTGGCCATTGTTCCCAGCCTTGTTCCACCACTTTATCGCACTGGCACAATCCTTAGGTTGTCGCATAAAGTACAGCCATCCCAAATCGTATTGGGCTTGCGGATCTCCGCGCTCTGCCAAGGGCGTCCACAGCTTTACTGCTGTGGCCATATCTCCCCGTTTTGCGGCGGCAAGGCCATCTTCATAAGTTCCAGCCGTAACAGGTTCCCAGAGGAATAAAAAAAGAAGTGCTGCAGTGCTCTTGATTACCTTCTTCATTTCCACCTCCTGAGTAGAATTACTTTAAAGCGTACAAGTTGCCTTCATTGCTGCGTTCATTTTGATCAAGACAGTTGAACCGATAGCTTGTCTTAACTGCGATCACTGTAAATGTTGGTCCGCCACTTTAGCTGTCGGAGATAGCATAGGTGATTTCACCGCGTGATGTTGAGAAAGTCGCAGTATCACCCTCGATCGTGACATCCTGACATTCAGTGCCTCCCAGCCACGGAGGCGACAACAAAGTCCGGCAAAACTGCCCTTCGCGAACTTCCCAAGCCCCGCTGATGATTACTTCACCATTTGGTCCGGTGGTACCTACCAATTTCTTGTTTTCCATCACTCGAACCTCAGTATTGCCTCTGGTAAGGACTTTACCGGTAAGCGCTACTGCAAGTGGGTCTTGGGCGGCATCTGGCGTTTGTGTGTTGGTCGTACATCCTGTTATAAAGAAAATGCTTGCAAAACAGACAAACGAAAAATCTCTCATGGCTCCTCCAATGTTTTTCGCAGGTCTTTGCGCTTGATTACTGAAGTTAGCCAAAATCAGTCTGCCGGCATTGACGTATGTCAAACCAAAGCTGCGTGCTATTGCAGCAAACTCGGGGGCCAAAGTTGGGTTGCCTTCGATCCGCTGTGCCAGCCATCTGCGACTTAATTGCCATTGGTTTCCTGCTGTAAGCGGATTGAAAGGGGTGAGTTATGGTTGATAGAAGCCCAGAGGGCGGAGAAAAAAGAATTAGGGATTATGCTCGTCGAGCAGCCCAGAACCCACCAACGCAGTGGCAGCCGCTGGAAGAACCGCCCCGCTCTCAAGAGCCTGTCTCAAGCGGCCCATCCAACCCGGTCCTTCGCCGATTATACGAAGAGCATTCTGGACGTCTTCCCGCGCACCTCCGTACTGAGAACTTAAGTCTGCGTTTCGGGCAAACCGTGACTGAGCGGCTTCAGGAATGTAAGGGTTCTGATCCAGAGCAACCCTGACGTCTCCGGGAGGTTCAGCCATTAAAATTTCTCAATATATTGAATTCAATGTAAAATTTGATTTTAAGTATCCCGACGCCCCACAATTTGACCCACACCTAGACGCCGTTAACAAAGTTTGGTCCGCCCAGAAAGCATTCCCTGATGCTACGCCTTTGAAAGAGCGGCACCACTACAAAGCATGCCGCGAGTGCATATATCGATCCCATGCAACGGCGAGCTTTTATTGTTGGTATTATTGCGACGACCCTCGCAACGCCAGCTGTTGCAAAATCTAAGCGGAGACGTGGTCGCGATGACCGGTCAGAAAAACAAACACCTCGTCTCGGTAGCAATCAACGTTTTCAAATGGAACGAACCGCAAATGGTTGGCGCACTGCTGCAGTCTTGGCGTTGGGCACCATCCTAGTCTTTGACAGCGGGGAGGAGTGCCAAGTTGTGGAGGTATGGGACGGCTATTCGTGGTGTGAACCACTTTGACAAGAAAGCTTCAATCGGGCGATAGCTTTGTTAACAGCACTGTCGCTCAAGTAATCTGCTGGGCGCTACTTAAACCTGGGTCTGCTAACCTAGTTCCGATAATTTATCCTCGGCGTAGGTCGGCGCTTCACCAATATTAGTCCAGCGGCCATCTTTGACTTCATCCTCAATAACAACCGAGACGGTTTCCAAATTTTTTGGAGATACGTCATCTTCCAGCACCCATGGGCCAGCCTTCGCGCTAGCAGGTATCGCCATAGCTGCCGCTAATGCGAATGGTATTATTCTAAGCATAGTTTTGTCCTTCAAATGTGTTACCCAATATGTGGGGCCGCACACTCAAAACCGCTTTTGAATAAAAGCCATTTTTGAAGTGGAGTTGCGTTTTGCTGGCCGAAAACAACAAGCCCGCGATGCCGAGGGGCTGAACGGGTAGCTGTTCAGCCCCTCTCGTGGGGGTCATCGGAAGTGGAACTTCCCGGCTTCACTTGTGAAAACAAGAAAGTCCACGTTCCGTAAACAATCAATTTATATTGTTTCTTAAATGGAAACAAAATTATTTTGGAACCGCTCTTTCGCCACACCTAATGTGTGCAGTTCCCGTGACCGCATTTAGTCAAGCCATAGCCCTCACCATCCCTGATAGGCCAATTCCTTCAAACATTCCGCAAACGAACTGTTTCCCTGAGGTTAACAGTGAAGACATACAGTGGGTCATTGTCCGCCAAAACGATCCGCGAAACGCAGTAAATTCGATCAAACCCCAATTTCGTTTTCCGCCATTTTGAACAAGCGCTAATTTGTTCCGGTAAGTTGTAATGAGTTTTGTGTTTTATCTGAGTGTTCGGGAATTTGAGCTACACACCTGGCGCTCCGCAAAAAACCCCACGCCTCCTGTCCCTCCGAAGCGGCGGCGTGGGGTTTTTATTTTCAGCGTTGACCTGTGTGCGAACAATAGTAGAACATTTGCTATGCGCAAATGGCCACGCACAATCCCATACGACCTAAAATGCAAGCTGGAACAGCAGCAGGAATATCGCTCCAAACCTAGTTTGCAGGACCAGTGGGCGACGGTGCTTGGGTGGTTAGAGACACACGGTGTGGAACGGCTGCTTCGAGCCCAAAATACAAGATGCTGCGAAAGCTTCAAACGTCTACTTACGCATCAAATGCCGAAACCGTTCGATTGCTTATCCAGTCCAGCAAATCGCAGCGCGTCGTAGGATGTATGGTTTTGTGTCGCTGGTCTGCATGCAAGGCCACCTGCTTGTTTTAAAGTGTCCTTGATTGTGAAAGGACGCGAACATGGATGATCTGGCACAAAAGACTGCGTTAATCACTGGCGCAGGCGGAGGTATTGGCAAGGCAATTGTTGTTGCTTTTCGCGCGTTGGGTGTGACGGTCGCCGGTGCAGACTTGCGCGACTGCGAAGCCGACCACGTTCTCGTCGGCGACCTGACAGATCCTTCGTTTTGCGACAACCTTCCGCAGACGGCAGCCGATCGCATGGGCAAGCTGGATATACTGGTCAATAACGCGGGAATAATCACAAGGGGCAAAATCACGGATGCCACGGATCAAGATTTCGCACTCTCGATGGCTATCAATGTTGAAGCTCCATTTCGTCTATGTCGCGCGGCCATTCCGATCATGGCGAACGCAGGAGGCGGAGCAATTGTCAATACAGCTTCATGTTGGGGAGTGCATCCGGGCCCTAACCATCCGGTTTATGTGATGTCAAAGGCGGCAGTTGCGTCTTTGACTCAGTGTCTCGGCATGGATCACGCGCACCAGAACATTCGTGTGAATGCAGTCTGCCCAAATGAAGTGAACTCGCCGATGATCCGAAGTGGCTTTGAGACTCGGGGTCTTGATCCGGACAAAGCCATAAATGAACTAAACGCCTCAGTCCCACTGGGTCGGATTGCCGAACCGGAAGACATTGCTGACGTCGTGACCTTCCTTGCCTCTGATCAGGCTCGGTACATTTGCGGGGCACTGATCGAAGTAAACGGCGGAAAGCCGGTGCAATGACCAATTGGTCCGAAAAGGTTGCTCTTGTCACAGGAGGTCGCAGCGGCATCGGTGCGGCGATCTCGGCCAAGCTTGCATCCCTTGGTGTGACGGTTGTAACGGCACAACGCGGTGAAGACCGTGTTCATCCATATGTATCCGCAAACTTCCTGAATCCTTCCGAGCCTGTGCACGTCATTCATGACGTGATCAAGATGGCTGGTGGTTTGGATATTCTAGTGAACAACGCGGGGATAATGCGCGAAGGAACGGTATTGGAAACCTCAGATGTTGACTGGGCGGAAACGTTGCACGTGAACCTCACCGTTCCATTCATGCTCATCAAACACGCGCTTCCGCATTTGACCAAACGACGCGGTTCAATCGTGAACATCGGTTCAATTGAGGGTTTGGGATCAAACCCCCGCCATCCCGCTTATTGTGCTTCAAAAGGCGGCATCCATGCGCTGACGCGCGCCGTAGCGGTTGATCACGGCGGCGATGGCGTAAGGTGCAACGCAATTGCTCCAGGCTGGATCGATACCGACCTAAACACTGCTTTCATCGAAAGTCTTGGGGATCCCGAGAGCTTCAAAGCTTCCCTCGGCGACATTCATCCGGTTGGTCGGACAGGAACGCCGGGTGAAATCGCCGGACTTGCCGCTTGGCTCGCCTCAGACGAAGCCAGCTTTGTGACCGGGCAAGTCTGGACAGTCGATGGTGGCAGAACTAGCAAGTTGAATCTCCCCTAACAACCGGCTACACCGCGGCCAAAGCCGACATTCGCCAAATCGCATCGAACGACCGCTTCGACCGCAAGGCAGACGTCCATGGAATTTTGCCGAATGACCGCAACGAGCCCATTTTGAATATTGCCGTCACCTCGTAAAAGAGCACTTGAACCGCACAAGGCAGACATCGAGGTGAAGCGTGCTATGTAATGTATAATGCAGTAAGTCTTAGAGCATTCTCACACGGGAAGGGACTGCCGTGAAGCCGTATGAAAAGTCTCGCCGTAATCTTTTAGGTGGCATAGCAGGCCTTTTTGGCGCCAGTACATTAAGTACAAAGGCCGCTGCGGCTGTGCTGACACCAGGCGCCGCAGAAGGACCGTATTATCCAACACCGGCCATGCGAACGCCAGACATAGACAATGACCTCGTCAGGATCAGGGGACGTGTTGAAGAAGCCGGTGGCGAAGTCTTCACGCTACGTGGGGCACTCACTGGCGCCGAAGGACAACCCCTAACCAGACATCGCATTGAAATTTGGCAATGCGACCTTGACGGCAACTATATGCACCCGCGAGACCGCCGTAGCGTCAATTTTGACCGGGCTTTCCAAGGCTTTGGTCATGACGTAACTGATAATGACGGTAATTACGTTTTCCGAACGATCAAGCCGACAATCTACCCCGGACGCACACCCCACATACATGTAAAGGTGTTTGATGGCCGTCGAGAGTTGTTGACGACACAGTTTTACATCAAAGGCCATCCAAACAACGCCAGCGATGCGTTGTTTAGCCGTATGTCTAAGGTTGAGGCCAACGCAGTGTCCATGGAATTTGTACAGGGTGCGACTGGATTTGAAGCAACCGTCAATGTTGTCGTCTAGTGGGTTGGTATTAGTACGCAACGTTTGGTTTTGAAGGTCAGCTTTTGGCTGCGACCCCTTATTGCTGCAGAAAAATCGAACGGTGGTAAAGTCCGCGCAGCAGACATTCACTGAATTCTGCCGAACGTCTGCACCGAGCCCAAAGCTGAAATTCATAGCATTAGCAACGATCACTCGCTGCGCACCTAAGATCCGCCCTTGCCTAGAGTGAAACAGCTGTTCAGCATTCTTAGAACAAGTTTCCATTCGCTACAGTGGCACAATCGAGCCCGATCATCTATTGTTTGCGAAAAAGGCAGTGCTCAGAAACGGTTTCGACGATGAATGACATCCAAGAACGACGAAAATTCGCTATTGCTGTCGCCGCGGAAGCAGGTGCCCTCGCGTTATCCTACTTCACCAATCGTGACAATTTGGTTGTCGATCAGAAGGGCGCTCAGGACTGGGTCAGCGAAGCGGATCGTAATGTCGAGACGTTCATTAGGCAAAAGATCAGCGAAGCTTACCCCGAAGATGGGGTCTTTGGAGAAGAGCACGAGGCAAAGAGAGGCTTAAGTGGTTTTGATTGGGTGATCGACCCGATTGACGGAACAACAAACTTCATCCACGGCATACCCGCCTGGACGATTGTGTTGGCAGTTGTTTCGGATGGTAGTACACAGGTTGGCGTCATCCACGAACCAAATGTCGACGAAACCTATGTCGCTACCAAGGCCGCAGGCGCGACTTTAAACGGGCAGCCGATGCGTGTTGCATCAGATGTCGAGTTGGCATGCGGAACCATTGCTGTCGGCTATTCTAATCGGGTTGAAGCAACCAATGTCGTTCCAGTCATTGCAGCGCTCGTCGAAAAAGGAGCGCTCTATCATCGCAATGCCAGTGGCGCACTGTCATTGGCTTACGTTGCTGCTGGACGGTTGTTGGGCTATGTCGAAGAGCACATGAACGCTTGGGATTGTCTTGCCGGCCAGTTGATGGTTGCAGAAGCGGGTGGGTTGGTCGAGGATCAAGACGCAAAAAAAATGATCCGGGTGGGCGGTCGTGTTATTGCTGGACCACCCAAGGTTTTCGAGACGCTGATAGCCATTTGCGATGAGGCTTGGGGTATTGACTAAACTAGGTGATTGAGCGCCAACTGAAGTCAGGGCGGAGGTTTTCTAGATCAGCGCTCCAATAGTGACCCTGACCGGGTTGATCAAATCGACGATCGATTTTCTCGCCTGAGAGGTGGCACCAAAGAAGCGTTCCGACCGCACCATGCGTCACTAAGCCGAGGTCTTTGCAATCGTGAACCTTAACGATTGACGTCACTGCTTCAACTATTCTTTTCTGCGCTGCGTTTGCAGTTTCCCAACCCCGAAAGCTTGACCCCGGTGCGGCAAAAAACGCATCCGCAGCCGCTTCGAACTGACCGATTGGCAAAAATCCAGTCGCACTGCGATCGTTCTCGCCCAAGCGATGATCGGAATTCGGCTTTAGATTAT
>NZ_JBXWSJ010000060.1:0-26060 GCF_059613365.1 Ruegeria sp. BHSA163 | reverse complement strand
GTATTTCCGCTTTAGTCTGACTGTGGTTCTGGCGCGATGTCATATGATGTCTCGTCAATTTCGGTTTTTGGCCATCCGATCAGAACGGCAGCCAAAATGCCAATTGAAAAGAACATCTCAAGCGTTTCTTCCAGAACAAAAAGGCGAACAAGCATGGTTTCTGACAGGCCCGCGCTCAACATACCTGACATTTCTTCGATAAGCTGTGCGACGACCGCCGCTGAGCCCGCCAATACAAAGATAATCAGAAAAGGCGCTTTTTGCTTGAATGCACGCCATGCGTTCGGCAACCCGTGCCAGAACAGACCGCCGATCACGATCACGGCTAACGCCAGACGGATAATGGTTAAATCAAGTAGATTGTCCAATCCATTAAGTGCCCAGAAAGCCAGACTGTCATGAGCGTAAATGTCCGCTTCCAATTCGCGTTCAGCCAACAGAAGGCAAACCAGCCCTATGTAAAGACGGCCCAATCCGGGATATCTCCAAAGCGCCGCAAACCCAGCCGCTAAAAGTGCAGCCGCCGAGGCGGTCTCGATCAATCCGCCTTCCTGATTCAAGGTCGAAGCCTGATGTGGCCAAATGCTAATGGCCGCCAAAAAAACAATTACAAACAACAATACTGCAAAAGCCACGATTCGAGCGGGAACAAATGGCATTGGACCAGCCGAAATCGCCGGCTTGACTGTAAATTCGTCTTTATAGCTCATAGAGGTATTTCGGTGCTCGACGATGTTATTTATTCGAAGTTGGCGAAATGTAAGAATTTGACGACATTTTTCAACCAGCAGAAATCAAGCGTTACAAAAGTGTTGCAAAACGACCGAGCGTAGCCAAGCCAACACAAATAATTTAGCCTTAAATCAAATTTCTTAGGGAGCTGAATCGCCGATGTCTGAAACACCCAGCCTGCGGCAGGCCGCGCTTGAATATCATGCTTTTCCAAAACCCGGTAAGCTTGAGATCAAGGCCACGAAACCAATGGCCAACGGCCGTGATCTGGCCCGTGCATACTCGCCCGGTGTCGCTGAGGCCAGTTTGGAAATCAAGGCTGACGCAACAAATGCGGAAAAATACACGGCTCGCGGTAACCTTGTCGCTGTGGTGTCGAACGGGACTGCGGTTCTGGGTCTGGGCGACATCGGTGCATTGGCATCAAAACCTGTAATGGAGGGCAAAGCGGTCCTGTTCAAAAAGTTCGCCGGAATCGACTGTTTCGACATCGAAGTGGACCAGCACGACCCTGAGAAATTAGCCGATATCGTATGCGCGTTGGAACCGACATTCGGAGCCATCAATCTCGAAGACATAAAAGCGCCGGATTGCTTTATAGTTGAAAAACTTTGTCGGGAAAGAATGAACATTCCTGTCTTTCACGACGATCAACACGGCACCGCCATTGTGGTCGGGGCCGCAGCCAAAAACGCTTTGCACGTTGCAGGCAAGGCGTTCGAGGACATTAAGGTCGTTTCAACCGGCGGAGGTGCTGCGGGTATTGCCTGCCTGAACATGTTGGTAAAACTCGGCGTCAAGCGAGAGAATATCTGGCTGTGTGACATTCACGGATTGGTCTACAATGGCCGGACCGAAGACATGAACCCGCACAAGGATCAATTTGCCCAGGATTCGGATTTACGCTCTTTGGACGATGTGATTGGCAGTGCAGACCTTTTCCTTGGTCTGAGTGGTCCGAATGTTCTGAAGCCCGACATGGTTAAGAAGATGGCAAACCAGCCCATCATTTTTGCCTTGGCAAACCCAACGCCGGAAATCCTGCCAAAGACTGCTCGGGAAGTTGCGCCTGATGCCATAATCGCCACGGGCCGAAGCGATTTTCCCAATCAAGTCAACAACGTTCTTTGTTTTCCTTTCATTTTCCGCGGAGCTTTGGATGTAGGCGCAACCGAAATCAACGACGCAATGCAAATTGCTTGCGTCGACGGAATTGCAGAAATGGCACGCGCGACAACCAGCGCCGAGGCGGCGGCGGCCTACAAAGGAGAGCAACTGACATTTGGCCCAGATTACCTGATCCCAAAACCGTTTGATCCGCGTCTGGTGGGGGTGGTTTCTTCATCGGTTGCCCAAGCCGCGATGGACAGCGGTGTCGCAAAACGCCCTATTGAAGATATCGAAGCCTATAAGGAGCGATTGAACCAAAGTGTGTTCAAGTCTGCCTTTCTAATGCGTCCGGTATTTGAAGCAGCAGCTGTTGCGTCGCGCCGGATCGTATTTGCCGAAGGTGAAGACGAACGGGTTCTGCGTGCTGCTCAAGCCATTTTGGAGGAAACTACAGAAACACCAATCCTCATTGGGCGACCGGACGTGATAGATGCGCGTTGCGAACGACTTGGGTTAACGGTGCGGCCAGGTCAGGACTTTCAAATCGTAAACCCTCATGACGACCCGCGATACTACGACTATTGGAGTTCCTATCACCAAATTATGCAGCGTCGGGGCGTGACTCCTGACTTGGCAAAAGCGATCCTGCGAACGAACAACACGGCCATTGGGGCAATCATGGTTCATCGCGGCGAAGCTGACAGTTTGATCTGTGGAACTTTCGGAGAATACCGCTGGCATCTGAACTACGTCGAACAAGTGCTGGGTAATGCAAACCTGTATCCACACGGCGCACTTTCGTTAATGATCCTTGAGGATGGCCCCTTGTTCATTGCCGACACACATGTGCGACAGCTGCCAAGCCCAGAAGAACTAGCCGAAATCACAATCGGTGCCGCCAGACACGTCCGTCGATTTGGCATCAAACCCAAGATCGCGTTCTGCTCGCAATCGCAATTCGGAAACCAGACTGAAGGCTCGGGCAAGCGTCTTCGGGAAGCAATAAAAATTCTAGATGCCGCACCGCGCGACTTTGTTTACGAAGGTGAAATGAACCTTGATTTGGCTTTGGATCCTGAATTGCGGGACCGCATCTTTCCCAATTCTCGTTTGGAAGGGGCCGCAAACGTTCTGATTTTCGCGCATGCTGATGCAGCCAGCGGCGTGCGAAATATCCTGAAAATGAAGGCTGATGGTCTTGAAGTCGGCCCGATCCTAATGGGGATGGGCAACAAGGCACATATCGTAACACCTTCAATCACAGCACGAGGATTGCTGAACATGGCCGCGATTGCCGGGACCCCGGTGGCCCATTATGGCTAGGTGGGACGAGGGAAAGTTACGCACGCGCCTTTTGGTGTCTATCGGGGAATAAGGTTGATTCTGTTGGCGCTATCGGTGTGGGTCGGCTGAAGTTTGCACATTTGCAAACACGCCATTCTGGTATCAAAATCACCGATTTACCCAAAGGATTTGCAAAAATTTGCAGAAGAAGTCTACAAAATCTGCAAATCAATCGCGATAAACTGACGCGCCGTCATTTGAGCGGCTTGTTCACTGAAACGACGGTGCCTAACACATTGCAAGAGGATTCACGGAGGAGATCAACATGGCGTATCAGGATGTTTACGACGGCTGGAAATCCGATCCCGAGGCATTCTGGATGGAGGCCGCGAAAGGCATCGACTGGGTGCGTACGCCAAGCAAAGCCCTGTTTGACGACAATGCGCCTCTGTATGAGTGGTTCAGCGATGCTCAGGTCAATACCTGCTGGAACGCAGTAGACCGACATGTCGAAAATGGCCGTGGCGAACAAACAGCCATTATTTACGACAGCCCGATTGCGCACGCAAAACGAGAGATTTCTTATGTGGAACTGCGTAATCGCGTAGCAA
Organism: Ruegeria sp. BHSA163; assembly: GCF_059613365.1. Taxonomy (NCBI): domain Bacteria; kingdom Pseudomonadati; phylum Pseudomonadota; class Alphaproteobacteria; order Rhodobacterales; family Roseobacteraceae; genus Ruegeria; species Ruegeria sp. BHSA163. The sequence goes on along the minus strand of NZ_JBXWSJ010000060.1, from coordinate 22,323 downwards.
CACTAGCCGGTGCTTTGCGGGCCAAGGGCATCGAAAAAGGCGATCGGGTCATCATCTACATGCCGATGATCCCTGAAGCGCTGGAAGCTATGTTGGCCTGCGCGCGCCTTGGAGCGATACACTCAGTTGTTTTCGGTGGCTTTGCCAGCAACGAACTGGCCGTGCGAATAGACGATGCTAAACCCAAGGCGATAATTGCGGCGTCCTGCGGGATGGAGCCTGGCCGTGTCGTTCACTACAAACCTTTGTTGGACGGCGCAATTGACTTGGCCACCCACAAACCTGATTTTTGCGTAATCTTCCAGCGCGAACAAGAGGTTGCGAATCTGATCGAGGGCCGCGATTTCAATTGGCACGGGTTTCAATATGGCGTTGAACCTGCCGAATGTGTGCCAGTCGATGGAAATGATCCCGCTTATATCCTCTATACCTCTGGTACGACCGGTTCACCCAAGGGCGTCGTTCGTCCCACCGCTGGGCACCTTGTGGCGCTGAACTGGTCGATGAAAAACATATACAATGTCGACCCCGGAGACGTATTCTGGGCTGCCTCTGACGTGGGCTGGGTCGTGGGGCATTCCTATATTTGCTATGCGCCTCTCATACATGGGAACACGACCATCGTATTCGAGGGAAAGCCAGTCGGCACGCCAGATGCCGGCACTTTCTGGCGGGTGATTTCGGAACATAAGGTCAAGAGTTTCTTTACCGCGCCGACCGCGATCCGAGCTGTCAAACGCGAGGACCCAAAGGCCGAATTGATGGCTCAGTATGATCTGTCGAGTTTGGGTGCGCTGTTTCTGGCGGGCGAACGGGCGGACCCCGACACAATCATCTGGGCGCAAAATGCATTGAAAGTGCCAGTGATCGACCATTGGTGGCAAACCGAAACCGGGTGGACGATTGCCGGTAACCCTTTGGGAATCGAGGAACTGCCGACAAAACTTGGTTCCCCAGCCAAACCGATGCCCGGCTATGACGTTCAGATTCTTGACGAAGGTGGTCATCCTGTAAAACCTGGAGAACTGGGTGCAATTGCAGTAAAACTACCCTTGCCACCGGGAACACTGCCCACTCTTTGGAATGCCGAAGCACGGTTCAGAAAATCATACCTGGAACATTTTCCCGGCTACTACGAAACGGGTGATGCGGGTATGATCGACGAGGATGGATACCTCTATATCATGGCGCGCACTGACGATGTCATCAACGTGGCTGGTCACAGATTGTCGACTGGCGGCATGGAAGAGGTTTTGGCCGCCCACCCGGATGTGGCGGAGTGCGCGGTGATAGGCGTATCCGATCAACTGAAAGGACAGATGCCAGTTGGCTTTTTGTGCTTGAATGCAGGCTCGGATCGAAATCACGACGACGTTGTGCAGGATGTCGTTAACATGGTTCGCGAAAAGATTGGCCCGGTTGCTGCCTTTAAAAAAGCGGTTGTAGTTGATCGGTTGCCCAAGACACGCTCGGGCAAGATTTTGCGTGGTACAATGGTGTCGATAGCAGATGGCAAAGAATACAAGATGCCCGCTACAATAGACGATCCTGTCATATTGGACGAGATCACGTCCGCGTTGAAAGCTATCGGCTACGCAAAGTAAATCTTTCTCGGGCGGTCCAACTGCCGCCTATATGATCTGTTTTTCTTGCAACCTACCGTGGGCCTTTTACTGTCAATCCAAGACAGTGAGGGCATATGATTAACTCTGAACTCTGGCGGCTGAACGCCACCGACCTGATCGCGCTGACGCGATCCGGGGACGTGAGCGCCGAAGATTCTGTTCGAAGCGCTATCGAGAGAATGCATCAGGCGAACCCTGATCTGAACGCGGTAGTTGAGGATCTAAGCGCCGAAGCGCTGGAGCGTGCCAGAAGCCTTGACCAAGCCCGTTCGAAAGGTATCGCGCCGGGACCGTTGCATGGGGTGCCCGTCACCATCAAGGTGAATGTAGATCAGAAAGGCCACGCAACGACAAATGGCGTCGTTGCGCTTAAGAATTTAATTGCGCCGGATGATGCGCCAGTTGTGACCAACTTGCAAAACGCCGGAGCGGTTGTGATCGGCAGAACGAACACACCAGAGTTTTCGTTCCGTGCCGATACGGACAACCAACTTTACGGTCGGACGCATAACCCGTGGGGTCGGCATATCTCTCCCGGAGGATCGTCGGGCGGCGCGGGAGCAGCGGTCATGGCCGGAATTGGTGCCTTGGCGCACGGCAACGATATTGGCGGCAGCCTGCGTTTTCCTGCGGCAGCCAATGGTGCGGTGACGGTAAAACCGGGCCTCGGCCGTGTCCCAGCGTGGAACCCCAGCCAAACCGCTGAACGCGGTCTTCTTGCCCAGTCTATGTCAGTGCAAGGGCTGATTACTCGCTCGGCTGCTGATCTCCATCTGGCAATGCCCAGCTTAATCGAAACAGACCCCAGAGACCCGTTTCACGTGCCAATGCCATGGCGCGGTTCAGATTCCGAAGGCACGATCAAAGTCGCCTTTACAAAGAACACTTTTGGTTATGCATTGCACCCAGAAGTTGAAAAGGCTCTCGATACCGCTCGCGAAGCACTGACTGACGCCGGATACGATATCAAAGAAGTAGACCCACCTGACGTCTTCGAATGTGGTCGCGCCGGATATCGGGCGCTTATGGGCGAAGTTATGACTCTTCTGCAGGGCGATATTACAGCTGCGGGTTCTCAGACAATCAAAGACATCTTTGGCGTCTACTTTCAGGAATTCCCGCCGATCGTTGAAACTGAGTTGGTAAGAATGCTGGCCAAACGGACATACTACGCCCGAGAATGGTCGCTGTTTTTACAGGATTACCATTTGGTCCTGTCACCTTTTTTGCCCCAGCCGTTTTTCAAACCTAACCGGGATACCGAAGGTGCTGAAGGCGTGCATGAAGTTCTTGGATGTGCGGTTTATTCCTATGCAATGAACTTTTTGGGTCTTCCAGCGGCTTGCGTACCAGCCCGCCTGGCTGATTTGCCCAACGGACCGCAACCGATCAACGTGCAAATCGCCGCCAGACGCTGGCGCGAAGATCTGGCTGTGGACGCTGCCGCCGCAATCGAAGCACGGGTCGGCCCAATGGCCCCCGTCCTTTGGGACAAACTGGAAACCTCTGTCTGAAAGCAAGGCTTGTGTGCCACAAAAAATAGACCCCGGGTCAATATGCCCGGGGTCCTCGTGCTAAAATATGCCCGGAATACTGATGACGAGCGTAGCACCACCTACCCACGCCAGCGCGAAAACTGCGCTATCATTCGAAAACACCGTTGGATGGCCACTCACTTCCATCCTAGCGTGTTCTCCGAGCAGAATCAGATTACCAGAGGGTTAATAGCTTTCCTGTGAACTGGTTCACACAAGCCGCTGGAAATACCTTCACACGGTCTGGTTCAGGTGAACTGTTCGGAAATCAAGCGCTCTTCTAAGCCGTGACCGGGATCGAATAATATTCGGTGCTGCACTTTCGGTTCTGATCGAATCTCGACCCAGTCGATGTCGGAGATTGAGATAGAATCTGCATCGGCCATAACAGGCCGTTTGTCCGCTTCGATTACATCAAACCGAACCTGAGCGGTCTTCGGTAATAACGCCCCACGCCATCGCCTTGGCCGAAACGCAGCAATTGCTGTAAGAGCCAAAACGTCCGCTCCGATAGGAAGGATCGGTCCATGGGCTGAGTAGTTGTAAGCTGTCGAGCCGGCTGGCGTGGACAATAGAGCCCCGTCACAAACAAGTTCTTCCAAACGCTCACGGCCATCTACACTAATCTTTAGACGCGCCGCCTGGGGGCCCGCACGCAATAGGGACACCTCGTTTATTGCCAGCGCCTCATGCATTGCGCCGGACTGGTCCATAGCCTTCATAAAAAGCGGATTGATGACTTCTTCCTCAGCTTCAGACAGCCGGGACAAAAGATCGGTTTCGCCATATTCGTTCATCAGAAATCCGATGGTCCCGCGATTCATGCCATAGACCGGCTTGTCCAAGTGCTGGGTGCTGTGGAGGGTCCGTAACATAAATCCGTCGCCGCCCAGCGCGACCACGACGTCTGCGTCGCGGGGGGACACATTGCCATAACGAGCCACCAAAGCTTCCCTAGCGGACTGGGCAACATCGACGTCGCTGGCGAGAAAGGCGATTCTTTTAGTCATCTGATCCGGTTTCCGGTATTGCACATTTGGTTCCGAAACAAACATACCTTTCCAAGATAGACCAGACTTGACGCCGCAGCGGGCTGAATCGTCGCTTTATGTCTTTTGCACGAGGAGTGTTTCCGATAGGAAATCCGCAAGTTTCCCCCAGCCATTTGGAGCCTCCATGAACGCCAATCTTCGTGACACCGGTTTTTTCACCCAGTCCCTCGCCGACCGCGACCCAGAGCTGTTCGGTTCGATCAAATCCGAGTTGGGCCGTCAGCGCGACGAGATCGAGCTGATCGCCAGCGAAAACATCGTCTCTGCAGCTGTGATGGAGGCGCAGGGTTCGGTCATGACCAACAAATATGCCGAAGGGTATCCTGGACGCCGGTATTACGGCGGATGCCAATTCGTCGACATTGCTGAAAACCTGGCAATAGACCGCGCCAAGCAGTTGTTTGGATGTCAATTCGCAAACGTTCAGCCGAACTCTGGTTCACAGGCGAACCAAGGTGTTTTTCAGGCTTTGATCAAACCTGGCGACACTATCTTAGGAATGAGTCTGGATGCTGGCGGCCACTTAACCCATGGTGCCCGCCCGAACCAATCCGGCAAATGGTTCAATGCCGTGCAATACGGTGTACGCAAGCAAGACAACATGTTGGACTATGACCAGGTAGAAGCGTTGGCGAAGGAGCACCAGCCGAAGTTGATCATCGCAGGAGGATCTGCGATTCCACGCCAAATCGACTTTGCCCGCATGCGCGAAATCGCCGATATGGTCGGCGCCTATCTGCATGTAGACATGGCGCATTTCGCTGGTCTGGTGGCGGCGGGCGAACACCCCTCGCCGTTTCCTCACGCCCACGTGGCTACAACAACAACGCACAAGACACTGCGTGGTCCGCGTGGCGGCATGATCCTGACCAATGACGAAGAAATCGCTAAGAAAGTGAATTCCGCGATCTTTCCCGGTATTCAAGGCGGCCCGCTTATGCACGTGATTGCAGGTAAAGCCGTTGCCTTTGGCGAGGCCCTTCAGCCAGCTTTCAAAGACTATATCAGGCAGGTTGTAGTGAACGCACAGGCGCTTTCGGATCAACTAATCAAGGGCGGTTTGGATACTGTCACTCACGGTACCGACACACATGTTGTGTTAGTCGACCTGCGCCCCAAAGGTGTCAAAGGCAACGCCACCGAGAACGCTTTGGGTCGGGCACATATCACCTGTAACAAAAACGGTGTGCCATTTGATCCGGAAAAACCGACTATTACCAGTGGCATCCGTTTGGGCTCACCCGCAGGAACGACGCGTGGTTTTGGCGAAACTGAGTTCCGCCAAATAGCGGACTGGATCATCGAGGTGGTCGATGGTTTGGCTGCCAATGGCGAGGATGGAAATGGTGAGATCGAATCAAAAGTCAAAGCAGAAGTTACTGAACTTTGCGCGCGCTTCCCGATCTATCCCAACCTGTAAGTAAGGCTTTACAGGGAAACGGCGCCTTAAGTTGGCGCCGTTTTTTTGGGTCTCACGGCAATACCGAAACGGTTAAATAAACCCACGCCAGTTGAGAACCACCAAAACTGCAACTGACAGTACTAAGAAACCCAAAGCAACAGAACCTAAGTAGCTAAGAAACCAACCCCAGCGGCGATCAGCCAAATTGATCGCATTCAGATGCTCCTGAACCTCCTCCGACGCTTTTTCAAGCGCGGGTGTGTCAAGGATCAACCTCAACCTTGGGTGTTCGGCCAATTTTTCAGCATTCGCCAAAACTAACGCCTGTTTGTAAACCCGACGCGGCAACCGCCGCTTGGCGCGCTTTACAGACTCAGACAAAGTCTTGTCGCGCAAACCTAGTTTTTTTTGCAGCAACAGAACCGTTTCAGCGATCTGAGACTGAATGTTTGCTTCGTGCGACATCGGTTCCTCCTGCGCAGTAATGTAACGCCGCCCGAAACCAGCGACAATGGGGGTGGTTGTTCCCCGCAGTGGCGGGTATCACGACTTTATGCTTAACACGATCCTCCACGGTGCCCCATCAGACCAACCACCGCTGCTGATTGCCCATGGCCTTTATGGTTCAGCGCGAAACTGGGGCGTTATCGCCCGCAGGCTTTCAGATGAAAGACAAGTTGTGGCGGTGGATATGCGCAATCATGCCTACAGTTTTTGGGATGAACATCATGACTATCCCAGTTTGGCGCAAGATTTAGCCGAAGTTATAGACTCGGTTGGTGGGCGTGCAGACGTGCTTGGACACTCCATGGGTGGCAAGGCATCGATGGTTTTGGCACTGGAACACGGCGCTTTGGTTCGCAAACTGGTTGTTGCCGACATCGCGCCGGTCACGTATTCCCACAGCCAGATTCAGTTTATCGAGGCGATGCGCGCCATCGATTTGGCGGGTATCACCCGCCGTTCAGACGCTGAAACGCAACTGGCAGAACTTGGGGTTGAAAAATCCCTACAGAGTTTTTTTACGCAGTCGCTGGACCTCGAACAGAAACGCTGGCGATTGAATCTGGATGTTCTAGGTGCCGAAATGTCAAAAATCATGAGCTTTCCCAAAACAGACAGCTCATGGGGCGGATCCGCTCTATTCTTAACCGGCGCGGCATCCGATTATATGCTACCAGAGTATCGCTCTGGAATACGGGCATTATTTCCAAAAGCCCGTTTTGCGAAAATACCCGGCGCGGGTCACTGGCTTCATGCCGACAGGCCCCGTGAGTTCGAGGCCGCCGTCAGAACCTTTTTGAACGCCTGACTATTTTTGGTCTGCAACCGCGCCGCCGCCGTTTACCCAATCTGAGAACCCGCCCAGGTTATAGACTTGTTCGTAACCCATGTCCTTTAGCAGCTTGCCCGCCAAGGCCGCGCGGCCACCTGACGCGCAGTGCAGCACAATCGGTCGATCCAGCTGTAATTCCGGATCGTGCGAAGGTATATCCGGGTCGGCGCGAAATTCCAGCATGCCTCGCGAAATATGATGCGATCCTGCGGCGCGACCAGTCCGTTCCAACTCAGGCGCATCTCTGATGTCGAGCAGCAAAGCCCCCTGCTCAATCAAGTCTTTGGCGCGCTGTGCGTCGATTCTCTCGACCACGGCATTTGCGGCCTCCATCATGGCTTTGACCGTCAATGGCATGTACAAGTCTCCTGTGCAAATTCCACTGGATGCTAGCATGCAATTTTCAGAAGAAGTAGCCAGCGCAGCGCGCAAGCCATAACTTTAATGCTCCCGAAATGCCCGGGACATACTATCTGTCACCGGTTTGGCAATGTAGGCCGCGAATGTCCGCTCTTCGGTTTGGATCATAATTTCGGCTGGCATACCCGGAGTGGGCACGAAACCATTTACTCGACCCATTTCGTCAGGGGTCAGTGAAATCCGTGCAAGGTAAACTTCTTGCGGGATGCCTGCCGCGTCTTCAAGCAACGAGTCAGCCGAGACATAGAAGACCTCGCCGTACAAAACAGGCGTCGTCCTTTGGTTCAGGGCCACAAGGCGCACCGAAGCTATCTGGCCGGTTGCCACGCTGTCGATCTCGGTTCGCGGTATCTGGGCCTCGATGATCAGTGGCGCATCGGCGGGTAGAATTTCGGCAATTGGTTCACCGGTTTCAATGACGCCGCCAGGGGTATGGTGATGGAGCCGCACGACGGTTCCCGTAACCGGGGCCCGTACGACCGCGCGGTCCAGTATGCTGCGTGCCTGCCTTGCTTTTTCCCGAACGCTTTCAAGGTCTGCTTCGATCACGCCGAGTTCGTCCAAAGCCGCTTCACGATATGCTGATCGGGTTCTCAATATTTGCTCTTCGTATTTCAGCAGCATCTGGTTAACTTCTGCTGTTTCGGCGTTAAGCCTGGCCAGTTGCCCTTCGGCCTCGGCTTGGACACGTCGAATCGTGTTCAGATCACCCTTGCGCACCAATCCTTTTTCGAACAATGACGCTTTCGTATCATACTCTTCCTTCAGGATATCAGAGCGGCGCTGAAGACTGCTCAATTGGGCCTCAAACCCCGTAGCCCGGATGCGCAATGCCTCCATATTACGTTCAAGCAATGCAATGTCATTCATGAGTGTCTTGCGCGAAACATCAAAGCTCAGCTTTTGACTGTCGAGGATGGTCATCACTTCCACATCATCGGAAGCTTCAATCAGGTTGGCGGAAAAGACTAAGCGTTCTCTTTCACTGTGCTCGGCCAATAGCCTTTCGGTCATTGCCTGAAGTCGGATTTTGCGAATGAACAATTCACGTTCGTTTGCCTCGGCAGAAGTTTGGTCAAGGGTCATCAGGATTTGCCCCGCTTCGACTGCCTCGCCTTCGGACACAAGAATATCTTCGATAATGCCACCTTCCAGGTGCTGAACGATTTTGTTTCGTCCCGTTGCAACGAAACTGCCTTGTGCGATTACAGCTGCTGCAAGAGGCGCCCGAAAAGACCAAATACCGAACCCGCCAAAGCAAACCACCAGCATTATCAATCCAAGCACGATCTGTTTGTTAATCGAACGCGGAACTTCGGAATACCAATAGGCTGGCTCTTCGACTTTAACCAAATCGCTCATCGATTATGCCCCCTTACCCTGCAACTCGGGTTTTGGACGTGATCCGTTAAGTTGTTCCAGCACTTGCTCGCGCTGACCGAACAAAGCGACGCGCCCATCTGTCAGAAGCATGATTTTATCCACAACGTTCAAAAGTGTGGGTTTCTGCGTGATTACCACAACGGTGATCTTGCTTTCCTTGGCTTGTCCTATTGCCCGCGCCAGTGCTTTATCCCCCGCCACATCCAGATTAGAATTCGGCTCGTCCAATACAACCATGCGCGGATTTCCAAAAAATGCGCGCGCGAGTGCAATACGCTGTTTCTGTCCACCGGACAGGGGTGAACCGTCTGCCGCAACAACTGTCTCATAGCCCTGCGGGAGGGTCGCAATCATATTGTGCACGTCGGCCAGCACTGCGGCGTCGTGGATCTGTTCGTCTGTCGCATCCGCGCGCATGCGGCCAATGTTATCCTTTATTGTTCCGGGGAAAAGCTGTACGTCCTGCGGAAGGTAGCCAATGCTTTCGCCAAACTGTCGCGGATCCCAGTTGCGAATATCCATCAGGTCCAGTCGGACGCTGCCCGATGTCGGCAGGATCGACCCGACAAGTGTTTTACCAAGCGTGGTTTTACCAGCGCCCGAATTGCCAATGATGGCCAGCGTTTCACCCGGGTTCAGCGAGAAAGAGATTCCATTTAGGACAACGCGCTTGGTGCCACCAGGCACGTACAGCAGGCGCTCCACATCCACGCGTCCTTCTGGACGTGGCAGACGGAGTTTCTCAAACTGCAAAGCAGAATTTGACAAGAGCGCCTTGATCCGCCCAAACGAACCGCGGGTAAGCAGGAAAGTATTCCAACCTTCGATTGAACCTTCGATCGGCGCAAAAGCACGACCAGCGATTATCGATGCAGCGATAACCATACCTCCGGTGATTTCGCCCTGTAACGCAAGGAAAGCGCCCCAGCCTAGAATTCCGATTTGGGTCAACAGGCGAACCGCGCGCGATATCGCAGCAAATATCACGTTTCGGTCCTGCGCTCGCACCTGCCACGTTAATGACTGGGCTGTATCGCGACCCCAAATGCGCACTGCCTCTGGGATCATTGCAAGAGCATTGATGATCTGGCTGTTTCGCGCCATCGAGTCCAGGTGCTGGTTGGCCAGAGACTGTGCCTGATTGGCCTTTGCAAAGGGTTTGGCCGTCATTTTCTGGTTGATCAGCGCAATCGTCATCAACAGCAGCGCGGTCACGACCACGATCATACCCAGTTGCGGATGAACCAAGAAAATCATCAATATGAAAAGCGGTGCGAAGGGTACATCGAGAAATGAGATCAGCGTCCCAGAAACCAGAAATCCACGCACTTGCTGTAAATCTCCTAAGGTTTGATATTCTCGCCCGTTACCATGTAACGAGGCGTGTGCCGCCGCACTTAGAACCGGTGCACCAAGCCTTGCGGCCACTTCGACAGCGGTTCGCATCAGCATGAATCGCCTGACTGCGTCGAAAGCCGATTGAAATATCACAGCCCCGGCAACAATAGCTGTAAGCATTATCAACGTGTCAATCGAACGGCTGGTCAGAACGCGATCGCTGATTTGAAACAAGTAGATTGGTATAGCAAGAATAAGAACGTTTGTCGCGCAAGTTAACAAAAGCACGAAAGACAAATTGCGCCAGATCGCTCTCAGCGATGTTCGAAGCGTTTTCTGAAAGTCTTCGGGCGGGGTTCTTTTGTGAAAGGTTTGGGGTGGCCCTTTGCCGTCTCCTCCGCCAGTTGAAGTGGAGCGGACGAGCGGCTCATTTGCCTTAGCTTCAATCGTCGTGCCTATGCGCTCTTTGTCACCCGTTGGCGCAGAGGGGGTCATGCGCGCATTATCGGGTCGCGCTTTTTCACGATCGGGGCTTTTGGAATCGGCCACCCCATTGTCGCAACCCACAGGGTCTTTCTGTTTCTCAGGCTGCGACTGTGCACGACGATGGGGAGTATCGGCGCGCGAATTCTCAGGCTCTTTCTGTGCCTGTTCTTCCGGTTGATTGACAAATTTCAGATTTGAGACGCTGGCGTCGGACTCGTCAGGCCCGACTTGCGGCGGCCCATTAGTTGGTGTCTGAGACCCTGTCGGGCCAGCAACTGCAGAACCGGCTTGGACGTCTGCCACACGCATGTCCTTGGTCAGGAGGAGCTGAGAGACAAAGCCTGCCGGATCAACCGGTTTTGACCCCAAGACCCGGTCACTGGGTTTCAGGGTCAAAGGCGCACCACCTCCGTGCCGGTCCAATGGGCTGGCGTAACGGGTGCGACGCGACGAAAAAACGATCGACATGAATAAACCTTTTAGTCACTCGTAACTTACAGAAAAGTCAAGCCAGCAAGGTCTGAAGGCCATCAGTAGTTTCGGCCATTTCACCCGGCGTAAGATCATTTCCTTTCGGCCCGATCCCAGTTTCATCGCCCGGGACATTCATTTCGTCCATGATCAGCGCAATCGCTTCGTTCGCGATTTCCTCGACCTCTTCGTGCGACGGAACGTCAATCAGGCTTGCCTGATGTAATAGCAAGTCTGAGTATTCACCCTCGGCGGCCATCACAGTCGAGTCAACACCAGATTTGACAATATTTGCTGCGTTGAGCATCGCATTGCTACCTGCAACGACTTCTGTTGCGTGTGCATTTGGACCATGCAAGTGCACATCGTCCTGATCTGCAAGCACGGTCACCTGTTCGAAGACGTTAACCTGTAACAGATTACCCTCGATGTTAAGAACGCGCAGCTGCTCCATCCCGGCAAAGGTTGGGTCATTCAACAATGCATCATGTAGTGCATCAATGTCTGACTCGGTCAAATCCATCGCGGCGCTCAGGTCGTCGTTAAGTTCTTCATGAACATCCCGGCCAGTCGTGTTGACCGAAGCCATATTCATCAGCAGGTTCTCATCGGCGCCATCCTCGACACCCGCCATACCGCCAGAAACCACATCGTCGTCCATCAGGACCAGCGTCTGCATCAGTATGTCGATTGAGATCATATCTCCGCCGACCATTACCAAGTCGTAGTAGGACCCCAATTGTATGATGTTACTTACATTAACCATCTCATTGTCGCCCAACGCATAAAGGGCGGTCGACGCCGAGATTTCCGTCCCGATATGGTCAATGTCAGTCGCGTCAGTTTCTTGTTTAACGAAATTCGATACGATTAGGTCGCCGTTAATCCAGTCAATCGTGATCCACTCTGGCTGACCTTCGTTTTCCGCGCTGTCATCTAACCAGTAGGCCGGGTTTTCTTCAACGCTGATATGCGAAGTTTGGACAACATTGGTGCCGGATTTGTTTGCGGGTGCTCCAACATCCATGTCAGAGACAACAGCCACCTGACTAATCATGGTCAAACTAACCGACTGGCCGCCAACGGCAATATACGGCGCGTCGATCCACGCCACTGTCGCCGATACCTCATTGATGGCCAGATTTCCGCCAGTGACGACCGAGTGTCCATCATTGAACTCGTCTTCGTCATCACGATCCCACTCCGCAGGAAACGGATCGGGCGAGGTTTCTTCGTCAACTTGCTCTTTCTTGTGGAATGAAGGCAGAAGTTCGTCCCATTCCGGGGCTTCATCAACATACTCACCGTTGACTATGATGCCCAAAGCGTCTGCACCGTGGAATTGGTGTACCGTCACTCCTTCGAGGTTCGAAATTGAAGGCGACAGCATTTCCTGCGCCAAGGCTTTGACGTAGTCTATCGAAAGGTAATCGGCAATCGAATAAGACGGCGCGGACACAGCGTGCAACGATGTCGCCACCTGCGTCGCTTCTTCGGCCTCAGCAATCAATTCATCGGCATCGCGGAAATCACCCTCGCCGATCGTATCGTTGTCGCTTAGCACTAGGCTTTGGAAAGTATAGGTGACTGCCGAACCTATCGGTTGTTCGGCCTCGATTTCGGGCTGCACGGGGACCACATTGAATTTAACTTCCGTAGAGCCGATCGGCAAATTTTCAGAAAATAGCGGCCCCGCCACAAAGGGCTGGCCTACATTGATCACGGTTTCCTCAAATGGAGCGCCAGAGTATGTAGACGGCGTTGGGTCACTAGGGGGTGTGAAAAACTTGTAAGGAAGGGGTTTGTAAGCACCCTCTTCCGGGCTCAGTTCGGCCCTAATTGTGATGATTGTGGGATCTTCCAATTCTTCCAGTTCAAACTTGCGCCGCAACGCCGTGAACTCTTCATATTGATCCCTTAGTCGGGCTTGCTCAATTGTAAGGTCAAAGGTTCCAATAAAGTGTGCGATCTTTTCGGTAACACTGTCGAAAGACATGTCAATGATCCTTAACTACCTCACCGATACAAATTTCCGGTTTGGCTTATCGGCCGTGGCCACACCGTGTGGCCACGGCAATTTCGTTACAACGGGGGCCGATATACGGCCCCCGAAAACTCATATTAAACGTCGGTGTCGTCGCTCGTATAAGTCGAAGTCATAGAACCACCGACCATGGTCGTGTCGACCGTGTTGCCAAGCACGTTGGCGCCCATGACGATCGACTGGTTGAAGGCAGACGTATCTACCACGGCTGCTGCCGAGGCGTAGGACTCGCCGTTGACGATGCCGTCGCCACCGTTGTCCGAACCCCAGGTACCGCCGTCACCACCAGCACCGCCAGCACCGGAGTAGGCACCAGACGCTTCACCACCGGTGTTCATCGAACCGTTGGTTTCACCACCGGTCGACGAGCCGGTAACTGCGCCGCTGGTTCCGCCGGTTGCCGTTCCGGCTGCACCTGCTCCGCCTGCACCTGAATACGCGGTGCCTGTTGCACTGCCAGCGGCTGTTGAGGTGGCATCGTTGTCGGACGTGGCGTCTCCACCATATCCGGCAATCGCCTCGGCCAGACTTTCGGCGTAACCGTCATTGGCAGCATCGGCCCATGAGTCTGCGCCGCCGCCGTTTCCGGCTTCATTAGTCGCATCCACGGCGCCTTCACCGTTTGCATCTGACTCAGATGTCGGATTGGCAGTTCCACCTGCACCACCTGCACCTTCAGCAGTTGCTTCGCCATCACCGCTGGCGTCAGCTGAACCATTGGTCGTGCTGGTTCCACCGGCACCACCAGATCCGTCTGGAGTCTGCGTATTGGTCGATGATCCATCGATATCGCCAGGGCTCTGATCGATTTCTGGGCCTTCGGCAGTTTGGTCGCCAACACCGCTTGCGTCGGCGTCTGCCTCAGCAGTGCCGCTGCCTTCGCCGCCATCACCAGAACCACCGGATCCATCGCCGCCATCGCCGGCACCGCCAGGTCCGTCGCCACCGTCGCCAGCGCCGCCGAATCCATCGCCACCATCGCCTTGTCCACCGACGCCATTCGCATCACCTGTGGAGATTCCTGCGGCCGCTGCTTCCTCTTCGTCCTCTTCTTCCTCTTCTTCATCGGGCTCTTCTACCACCAGCGGGGAAACCGCAAAGAACGGAACGGTTTCTTCTTCAATCACGCCGGTGTTTCCACCCGTGCCGTCACCACCAGATCCGTCACCGGCGTCGCTTTGGCCGCCGTCGCCGGAACCACCGGAACCGTCACCGCCATCGCCTTGGCCGCCGTCGCCTTGGCCGCCGCTACCGTCGCCACCGGATCCGTCAGTCGCACCTAGCGCGCCTGCACCTGCAAGACCTAGGCCGATGTTCCCACCGCTAGAAGACTCATTTGCTTCGTTGGTGCCTTCGCTAGTGTTGTCCGCATCGCCGCTGGTATCCGCACTACCGTCGCCACCGTCGGAGTCCCCATTCGAGGAATCATTTCCAGCCAGCCCCAGACCAGCAGCAAGCGCTCCGGAAGTATTGTCACCACCGTCTGCGTCACCGTCGGCACTCGAACCTGACAAGCCCACTCCGAGACCCAACCCGATTGATCCAGCGTTCCCGCCTTCACCACCGGTCGACTCAGCGCTTGCACCCGCTACACCAAGGTTGACCGCACCAGAGTCATTGTCGGCGTCTCCACCGTCTCCACCAGTGCTGTCGCCGTCAGCGCTCGCACCGGATAAGCCAAGACCGAGGCTGCCATTGCTGGCACTACCGGACGAAGCGCCATTGCCACCCGTTGCAGCTGCGTCGGCATTACCGGAGTGGCCACCCAACGCAAACGAGGCGCTTCCACTTGTGTCGCCGTCGGCATTGCCGCCGATGGCTTCGCCGCCTTCTCCAGAATCGCCACCATCCGAGCTTACGTCGATGCCATCCTCGGCAGTCGCTTCGCCACCCATGGCGTCGCCACTTTGCGAGAATTCACCTTCATTAGTTACAGATGCGTTTTCCAGCGTGTCGTTGTCTTCCAGGCTCGCCATCTGGTGGTTGATCGCCGAGAAGTCATTACCTTCGCCATCCAACGAAATGTCCAGGTTCAGGTCATCGCCGGGATCGTAATCCAGATTATTACCGGCAGTGATGACATCTCCGACATCGCCTTCGATATCCGTGATATCTACGTCGACGTTGTCGTCATCGCGTGGAATCCACTCACCGCCACCAAAGTCGATGTCAACTGTGGCCGTGTTTGTGTTGGTGTTGTCGTCGCTGCCACCATTAGTTTGTCTTTGCGAGTTGCTATCATCGCCACCGTTGGTGTTGCTGTCGTTACCACCGTTGGTGTTGCTGTCGTTACCACCGTTGGTGTTACTGTCGTCGCCACCATTGGTGTTGCTGTCGTCGCCACCATTGGTGTTGCTGTCGTCGCCTTGCTGCTGTTGCTGCTGCTGGGCGTTTAAATCTTCGACATCAAGAACCAATTCTTCGGATTGTGGTTCGTCTACAACAGGGTCCAGATCATCAATAGGACCATCATCACCGGGAGCAATCGGAGCTATTCTACGTTCTACCATTACAAGTATCCACTTATACTGAAGCACCCAACCGCCATTCATCTACAAAGCGGTGATCAGTGCGATTAAACAGGAATTTTTCACGACAAACGGCAAAACAACCGCCTGCGCGATGCGGTTATGTTTTGTTCAGTCCTACACCCCCTTTCTCGGCCAAGCCGACAACGTAACCACCAGAGATTCGCGAAATTGCGCTGGACGTGGCACGCCTAAATCAAGGTTGCTTTGACTATTAAAGCAGGATCATGGTCGCAGTGGCGGACTGAGAAGAATAGCTGCCCGAAAGCATTAGTTCCGGCAAAGACATGAGAAGAAACGAGTTTTTTTGGAGCCGCCCGATTGAGCGCTCTTTTAGGATGTTCAGTGGAAAAATAGGCAGTAGATTTTTTTACACCCACTTTTCAATATTTTAACGAAAAGTAGCGTCTTTAAACCTGATCGAAAGTTCTAGACCGCGCCATTAAACCAGTAACGGTCTGTTGCTGAAATATGAACTTTAAGCTATCTTCGGTGTAGTTTTGAAATAGTCTGTTATCGTATTGCGCTGCCAAATTTAGCACTAATTTAAATCACGTTTTGACTGGTGGCGTAGGTGTGGGTGAGGGTAGGTCAGTGAGCTTCTCATTGAATGGCGATGTCCAAGAAGAAACAAATTATCCAAATGAATTATCAATAATCTTCATTGGAAAAGAACTTTTTTTTTCAAACCAAACACTAAGAAGTGTGCATAACGAATTTGGTGTTCAGGCGATGCGTTATGATAACCTGAACCACTTTCTTGATAGCGCAGTAAGCGCAAATCCTGCAGGGCACATAGTTGTAGTCGATCAGATGTTGCTTGACGACCTTCTGACCCGCCCATTCGATTATGTTAAAGCTGCGGATGTCGGTTGTCTGGCCTTTGCTTATCGCAAGGAAAGCTCGGCCCGATTTCTTTTCGAACATTGGGACCGGGCCAAGTATGGAGATATTGGGTATCTTCCAATGAACGTAGCTCCGGATGCATGGCGCGCAATCCTGCGGCTTCTTATGCACGAAGAACTACATCTGCCTAGTTTCGTGGCCGATTGCGTGCCCTTGGCACGCGCTGGTGTTGTTCAGGATGCACATCAAGAAACAGCGACCCCGTCCGGGCAGTCTGGGAAAATGCCGTTGTATGCCAAGTTAACGAAGCGCGAGAAGGAAGTTTTGCGTCTTGTAGCCCAAGGGAAAAGCAACAAAACTATCGCTGCGAGCCTTGGTATTACCGAACACACTGTCAAATTACATATGCACAATATGTCGGGAAAAATCGGGGTCAGCAACCGAACAGCCGCTGCACATTTCTATTTTGAGGTCGCACCCAAGGACGTGCGCCATACGTATTGACCGAACAGTTTGAAACCAGGTTCGACCGCTTGATCCTTCTGGTCGGGCGTCTCAACTACATGTGGACCAACACTGAAAGCCTGCTGATACATCTGATCGCGGGGTTAAGCGATACCAGCAAAGACGTGGCGGTAATCATTTTCCTGACCCTCAATACAACACGGGCGCGCATCGATCTGGTCGAGCGTCTTGCAAAAATGGACGGTCGCGCGCCGGAAGTTAGAGACCCGATTTTAGAGCACACCCAACGCCTGCTGCGCCTTTCGTCAATACGCAACAAATTCAACCACTGTATCTATTCGTTTGATCCGGAAAGCGGAAACCCCAAGACAATTCTGATGCGCATCTCTGATCGTAAGACAGACATTAAAATGGGTCGCGAGGACACTGTAGATGATCAGGCCATGAAAGAAATCGAGGAAGTGGTCGATAGGCTGTCAGCAGCCAACCGGGACATATGGAATCTGATCAGACGGCTCGACTTCCCAGTCTAAGAAACTTCAGTAGTTACTTTAGACTTGATAAAGGTGTCAGTCGTGGTTCCCGACGCAGAGCAAGCACGCGAAATCGATATTCATCCACGCTAAGGTTTGAACGACGCATCTGTCCGCTTGATAGGGCGGCTAAATTTTAGTCGTGACTGCATTTATTGCGCAAACAGATTTGAAAAGACTACCGATCGCGACTGTGGACTGCAGCCGCATGCCCGCTGCATGGCTTTCAAAGTATCTCTTCCAATCACACCGTCTATCGGCCCGGCATAACGCGCTTCCCAATAGAAGCTCAGCAGTTTTTGCATTTCCTTTGCTGTGTTGCTGTCCCAATCTCTGGTGGCGCGTTCAAGTGGAAGCTCTTCTCCTGTGCTGAGCGCGGCATAATAATACTTTGCTGCAAGTTCCGCATTTCTATCGACGCCTCGGCCAACCTCGTAATTCCACCCCGCTTCGACATTGAAACCTTTTTCGCCGCTATCCGCGAGCGCCAAAACCCAGAAAGCATAGCGTTGGGTGTCCTTTTCAAACCCGTCTTTCCCATAATATATTTCCACTAGACGGCGTTGTGCATATGTGTCGCCCGAAGTCGCCGCGGCTTCCAAAAGTTGAAGCGCTGGAGCCCGAAGTTCAGACCTATTTTCAGCAAGATACTCAGTAGCCAATCGGATTTGGGCGGGGACGTACCCTGCCTGAGCGGAACGCTCCAGAAACTCCAAACCCTGCGCCTTTTGATCTTTGGTAGATTGAGAGTTTGAATACAGTCGATGACCGACCTGAAACATCGCATCAGGATCACCAGCGTTGGCGGCGATTTTGTAATAAAGCAATGCCTTTTCAAGGTTCTGTCGAGAAGAACCCGTGGTGCCGCTGAAATGGTCACCAAGTATTTTGGCAAATACCGAATTACCCCCTTGCGCCTCAGCATTAAACAACTCAATGCCTTCCGAAACGAGCGAGTCTTTCCCACTTTGGAGGAGGAGTTCACCAAGCTTTGTTTTAGCCAAAGCATGGCCAAGATCCGATGCTTTTCTGTAATGGACCAGACTGGCATTAATCTCATCCGAAAGCTTTTCTGCCCGTGCGAGGTTGTACAAACTGCGCGCATGATTTGGGTGGCCAGCAACGGCGATTGTGCAGGCAGGCAATGCTGCGTTTAGATCAATCTCATCATCGCTTACACCCGTGTATTGCACTGGCTTAGTCGTGTCATCAGGATCTGACGCAAGCCGATCACATGCCAGGACCAACGGGCTGTCAACTTCCGTTGGCACCGAGACCGCTGTTTCTTTAGGCTGGGCTGTTAATGCCGCTGGAACCAAATAGATTTCCCTGTCGGGCAATGAACCATACGTGAAAGGCTCTTGGTATCCGCCGGTTAATTCAAGAACCGAGGCTCGGACTTTGCGAAACAACCGTCCTATTTCGAGGCCCGGTTCTTCTATGTGAGTCAGCAAGGCTTGGGCGTATGGGCTGTTCCGGCCATCTCCATCCAACGCAAGCGTTCCCGCACGCGCCGCATAGCCTACCAGAACACCGCCCGGATCGACCCGCCCAAGACCGCGACCTATGGATCGGGTCGCAGAAGTCCGCGCCATGTTCGTCAAAAACGGATTATTTCGACAGGCATCGACTAAAACCACTTTTAACCCATTTGCCACGGAAACCGCGTTCACGATCGCATCCAGTCGGATCGCCTCGAACTCTATGTCGCGATCGCTTTGAAGTGCTGCGTTCACCGGAATTAGGTAGTTGGTATTGTCAATTTCTATGCCGTGACCCGCGAAATACACCAACACCACGTTCGCATCAGATGCAACATTGGCAAAATCGCGGATTGCCAAACGCATTTCCCGATAACTTAGATTGGCTGCATTTGTGACATCGAATCCTATGCGCGTTAAAGCGTCGGCCAAGTCATTCGCGTCGTTGGTCGCGTTGGGCAATACCGAAACATGAGAATAATCCGAATTTCCAATGACGAGTGCCATTCGTTTTTCGCTGGCAAAAGTATCCGTTGCCGCAAGACAAAAGAAAGAAAGACCCAGAACCTTGACCAAACGGCTGAAATCAAAAAACATGCAAGGCGACCAATCATTACACAATAAATGCCATATATAGCATAAATTGAACGTTTTACTGAAGTGTCGAAGGCAATCAGTGAAACCCGCCCAGTTTTTTCAAATATCAGATGCGTTGAATTCATAGTTCGGCATATTTTCGGTCTCGCCCGCCTAAATGAAGGGTAGAATTTCGGCACTACAGGACCAGTGGGCAGGAAATACCAAGTGATAAATAGTACATGGCAGACTTTTCCTTTGCACTTTCGTATTTAATTCAATATTTCCGGAATTATGGAAATAATAAACACTGATCGACTCGCCACTCTGGACCATCCACAAAGATTGGCTCTGTTTCGACTGCTCTGCAGGCGACGCCCGGATCGCGTCGCACTGCAGAGGGCTGTTGACGACGTAGCAAAGACGAATGAGGGAGCTTCTGCGTGACTACCTATGCATTGAACGGTCTTGGACGGATCGGAAAACTGGCCCTGAAACCCCTGCTTGAGCGAGGCGCAAAAATCGCCTGGATCAACGACGCAGTCGGAGACCCGCAAATGCACGCTCATCTGCTGGAATTCGATACAGTGCACGGTCGTTGGGACGCTGAGTTTTTGCATGATGCCGACGCCATAACAATCGATGGCACGCGCCTGCCTTTCGTGGGGGTTACAGATATCGCTGACTTGCCTTTAGGTGAGGTCGACGTCGTGATTGACTGCACAGGTGTTTTCAAAACCGAAGCCAAAATCGAACCGTACTTTGAGGCAGGAGTAAAGAAAGTGGTTGTTTCGGCTCCGGTTAAGGATGGCGATGCAGCCAATATTGTTTACGGCGTAAACCACAAAATATTCGAAGCTGACCGCCACCGAATTGTGACCGCCGCTAGTTGTACTACAAATTGCCTGGCGCCGGTGGTGAAAGTCATTCACGAAAATCTAGGCATAAAACATGGCTCGATGACAACAATTCATGATGTTACGAATACTCAAACCATAGTGGACCGACCGGCCAAAGACCTGCGTCGCGCACGTTCGGCCCTGAACTCGCTGATCCCGACAACAACCGGAAGCGCAACAGCAATCACCTTGATCTACCCTGAACTCAAAGGACGATTGAACGGTCATGCCGTTCGCGTGCCCTTGCTCAATGCCTCGCTCACGGACTGCATATTCGAAGTTGAGCGTGAAACAACGGTCGAAGAAGTCAACTCGCTTTTCAAAGCCGCATCGCAAAGCGAACTAAAGGGCATTCTGGGCTACGAAGAGCGCCCGCTTGTTTCAACCGATTACACCAACGATCAACGTTCCAGTATCGTGGATGCATTGTCGACGATGGTGGTCAACGGCACCCAAGTTAAAATCTACGCCTGGTATGACAACGAAATGGGCTATGCCCAACGCTTGGTAGATGTGGCACTTATGGTCGGAGGCTCGGCGTGACAAATGCCTCTGTGCGGCCCGAGGGGTTGTCGGCCTATGTTGCCGTTACAGCGGCTTATTGGGCATTCATGCTCACTGATGGCGCATTGCGAATGCTCGTGCTGCTGCATTTCCATACCCTCGGCTTCGCGCCGGTTCAATTGGCCTATCTGTTCGTGCTGTACGAAGTCGCAGGAATGGTGACAAACTTATGCGCCGGTTGGATTGCGGCGCGGTTTGGACTTACACCTACCCTGTATGCAGGCCTTGGTATTCAAATTCTGGCGCTTATAGCGCTCGCTCAACTTGATACGAATTGGGCGATCGGATTGTCCGTGGTCTATGTAATGATAGTGCAAGGGGCGAGCGGGATCGCAAAAGACCTTGCAAAAATGTCCTCAAAATCTGCGGTCAAACTGCTCGCTCCGTCCGAGGGCAACGGCCTGTTCCGCTGGGTGGCTTTGCTTACAGGATCAAAGAATGCGGTAAAGGGGTTCGGTTTTCTTTTGGGCGCGGCTTTGTTGGCAACATTTGGTTTTTCGTCAGCTGTGTTGGGTATGGCCGCGATCCTGGCTGTAATCCTTGTTGCCGTCCTAATCGCAATGCCGCCAGGATTACCCAAAGGCCGGAAAGGAGCGAAATTCTCCGAGGTTTTCTCCAAATCGGCCAACATCAACTGGCTCTCTGTGGCGCGAGTTTTTCTGTTTGGCGCACGAGACGTCTGGTTTGTTGTGGGAATTCCAATATATTTTTTTGCCGTTCTGTCAGATGGAAGTGAAGCCGGAAACAGAGCTGCTTTTTTCATAATCGGCACTTTTATGGCTGTATGGGTCATCCTTTACGGGTTTGTTCAAGCCTCTGCTCCTCGCTTGTTGCGCGCGGCGAAGCGACCCGAAAGTGATCTTATCAAGGCTGCTCGGAAATGGGCTTGGTTGCTTACCGTGGTACCTGCGGCCCTTACCGCTGCTGCTTTGGTTTCGGAAGAACCACAACTCTGGCTAACGATAATCCTAATCTCAGGGTTATTTGTGTTCGGAGCAATTTTCGCCATCAATTCAGCGCTGCATTCCTATCTTATCCTAGCTTTTACTCAAGCTGAGCGCGTGACAATGGATGTCGGCTTCTACTACATGGCCAATGCCGGGGGACGATTGCTTGGAACAGTGCTTTCTGGGCTGACTTACCAATTGGGTGGTTTGCCGTTAATGCTGGGTACCGCGACTGCGATGGTCACAGCAGCGGCAATCGTAACGGGATTTCTACGCGAAGAATGATCGCCCTAATTGCTTTGCTTCCCAAATTTGCTGTTGGTGCAAGCAATCTGCTTAAAACACCACTACCCAAATCTATTCACTTTTGTAAGCGGCAAAACACTGGCAAC
>NZ_JBXWSJ010000059.1:0-26451 GCF_059613365.1 Ruegeria sp. BHSA163 | reverse complement strand
TCGTGACAACACCGAATATCCCGACCAAGTCAACGCGCACAACAGAGCCAACGCATAACCAGGCAGGTATTGCGCTTGAAAACCTGTGCCGCCTCCACCCCCAATAATTACTGCCGCCCCCGCAAACCCAAGGCATGCGCCAAACAAATGGCCCAACCGCAGGTTTTCACCCGGGAGCAAGCCAGAGAACAAAACGATAAGCAGCGGCCAGAGATATGCGATCAGTCCAGCCTCGGCCGCAGGCGCCATGCGAAGCGCGGAAAAATACAGCGCGTGATATCCGAACAATCCAACAGCGCCAAAAAGATAAGTCTTCCAGGGGATCTGAAGTAATTGCGTCAGAGCACCCGTCGCGAAAACCCAGATCAAACCCAAGCTGCCGCCAATCGAAAAACAGATCGCGTTTAGCAACAATGGGGGCGTGGGTGCCGAACCGACTGTAAACAAGGCCAACAGTGACCACAGCAGAACGGCCACAAAACCAACCGCCGTCGCGCCCATTCTTGTCATTTGATTGCAACCTTTTCCACCGGAATGATTTCGAAGTCATCTGAGATATGAGCGGTCTTTTCAATCTCCGATAAAAACCAATCCCGAAAGGCGGAAATTTGTGGCCGCGTTTCCGCACCTGGCAAACACAAGAAGCGAAACCGAGCCTGCGTTTCAATCGCCGTTTTAAACGGAGCAACTAGGCGACCTTCGGAAAGGTCTTTTATGATCATTGCACGTCGACCCAGTGCAATTCCAACGCCGGCAACTGCCGCATCAATGGCATGGTCCGCATTTGAAAAATGCGCCCCGTGCCTTGGTGTGAAATCAATACCAACCGCACGAAACCATGCAGGCCAATCACACGGTGGGTCGAGAAACCCAATAGAATCATCGTGGATGAGCGGAGCGTCCCTTAGGGATTGCGCTGTCGCAAACTTCTCAGCCAGTTCGGGCGTCATAACAGGTGTCAGCCACTCTTGCCGAACCGGAACAGAATATAGGTCTTCGTCGTCCCCGTACCCAAACCGGATCGCGATATCCA
Source organism: Ruegeria sp. BHSA163 (assembly GCF_059613365.1). Taxonomy (NCBI): domain Bacteria; kingdom Pseudomonadati; phylum Pseudomonadota; class Alphaproteobacteria; order Rhodobacterales; family Roseobacteraceae; genus Ruegeria; species Ruegeria sp. BHSA163. The sequence continues at coordinate 25,418 of NZ_JBXWSJ010000059.1, read as the reverse complement.
CGTCGTCCCTGTGCAAGTCCATGTTGCGCAAAGTGGCGGAAAACTTCAGGTCGATTTCCGGGTAGGCGCGGGCAAAGTCATAGAGACGGGGTGCGAGCCACTTTGCGGTCAAAGCCGGACCAGCAGTGACTGTCAGGCTGGTAGTGTCTTGCAGACGCCGTGTCGCCTGCCAAGCAGTTTGCAAGGTGACAAAGCCTTCGGCTGCCCCCGGCGCCAAAGTTTTACCTGCTTCAGTCAATTCAACAGCACGGTTCATGCGTCGAAACAAAGGGTGGCCCAGATGCTCTTCCAGTGACTTAATTTGAAAGGACAACGCTGCAGGGGTTACGTGCAGCTCCTCTGCTGCTTTGGCAAAAGACATATGCCTCGCGGCTGCATCAAAGGCACGCAACGCAGTTAAAGGGGGCAGGCGGTCACTCATTCAATTTAGTTTTCCTTATCTGAACTATTCAAATTCCTCGTTTGTAATGCTTAGAAATAACGGCCATCATCTGGGTAAGTCAAATGAAACTAATCTGATAAAGAGGCTACCATGATTGAGATTGCAACCGATCTTTCAGTTCAACGCGCCTTTCAGCGCGCCCATTCCGAGCGCGGAAAATTTGTCAGGAATGTTGTTAAATGGATTCTCGGTTCCCGCTGAACGCAGCGCGCGCGTTCTTACGGGATACATTTCGGGCCGACCCAAATAGGTCGGCCCGTTTTAGTCCCAGCGCTCTGCATCAGACGAAGAACTGTGCACCGTTGGCCGAAATAGTCGATCCATTTATGAACTGTGAATCTTCCGAAGCCAGGAACGTAACGCAACGCGCGATTTCCTCCGGCTCACCCAGACGACCAGCAGGGATTTGGCCGATAATGGCCTCGCGCACCTTCTCTGGAACGGCCATCACCATCTCAGTGGCGATGTAACCGGGACAGATTGCATTGGCTGTGATGCCTGCACGCGCGCCCTCTTGTGCCAGTGATTTGACAATACCCAGATCGCCTGCCTTGGTAGCGGCATAGTTTACTTGGGCAAACTGGCCTTTTTGACCGTTGATCGAGCTAATGACAATTACGCGGCCGAATTTGCGTTCACGCATTCCCGGCCACACAGGGTGTACAGTATTGAATACACCGGTCAGATTGGTGTCGATTACCTGATGCCACTGCTCTGGCGTCATTTTGTGGAACGGCGCATCGCGCGTTATACCAGCGTTGGCGACAACGATGTCGATCGGTCCCACTTCAGCTTCGACCTTTTCGATGCCCGCTTTGGAGTCATCATAATCGGCAACGTTCCATTTGTAGGTCTTAATTCCAGTTTCTTCGGTAAATTTCGCGGCCGCTTCGTCATTGCCTGCATAGGTGGCTGCAACATTGTATCCTTCGGCTTTTAGCGCTTTGGAAATTGCTGCGCCAATACCGCGGGAACCGCCGGTTACGAGTGCTGTACGTGCCATTCAGGATTCCTCCAAATTTAGTCATCTTGGTAATTCTGTTACTCTGAGTGAGATTATCGCGCAATATCGTTTCGTGTCTGTTTCAGTGTTTCCGCTCGGCGATTTTGTCGCATCTTCGGGGTAAGCCCCAGTTGTAACAAAAAAGGGCGCCCAACGGACGCCCTTTTTGTTCGCTTGTCAAAGCACTTAGTCGCGCTCCACGCACAGGGCAACGCCCATGCCACCGCCGATGCACAGTGTTGCAAGACCCTTCTTGGCGTCACGGCGTTTCATTTCGAACAGAAGCGTGTTCAGAACGCGGCAGCCCGAGGCCCCGATCGGGTGACCGATGGCAATCGCGCCGCCGTTCACATTCACGATCGACGGATCCCAGCCCATGTCCTTGTTCACGGCGCAGGCCTGTGCGGCAAAGGCTTCATTGGCCTCGACCAGATCCAGATCGTCAACCGACCAGCCCGCCTTTTCAAGCGCCTTGCGCGAGGCGTAGATCGGGCCGACGCCCATGATCGACGGATCCAAGCCAGCGGTCGCGTAGGACGCAATACGGGCCAGAGGCTCGATGCCGCGTTTTTCGGCATTTTCCGACGACATCAGCAGGGTTGCCGCTGCACCGTCATTTAGGCCCGAAGCGTTTGCCGCAGTGACCGATCCGTCTTTGGTGAAGGCCGGACGCAGTTTGGCCATCGCCTCCATGGTCGCGCCATGGCGGATGTATTCGTCCTTGTCCATCACGATGTCGCCCTTGCGGGTCTTGATGGTGAAGGGCACGATTTCATCGGCGAACTTGCCAGCGTTCTGGGCCGCTTCGGCTTTGTTCTGCGATGCGACGGCGAATTCATCCTGCATGTCGCGGCTGATCTGCCACTTTTCGGCAACGTTTTCAGCCGTTTGGCCCATGTGATAACCGTTGAAGGCATCCCACAAGCCGTCGCGTATCATCGTGTCGATGTATTTCATGTCACCCATCTTGTGGCCGGCGCGAAGGGCTGCGGCATGAGGCGACAAGGTCATGTTTTCCTGTCCTCCGGCGCAGACAATATCGGCATCGCCCAGTTGGATGTGCTGGGCACCCAAAGCCACGGCTCGCAATCCCGAACCGCAAACCTGATTGATGCCCCACGCAGCGCTTTCCTGTGGCAGTCCGGCATTGATGTGCGCCTGTCGTGCGGGGTTTTGACCTTGGGCGGCTGTAAGGACCTGGCCCATGATGGTTTCGCTTACCTCGCCTTTTTCGACCCCTGCGCGGTCGACTACCGCTTCAAGGACGGCAGCGCCCAGATCGTGTGCAGGGGTGTTCGCAAATGAACCACCGAAACTGCCGACACCTGTGCGTGCTGCGGATGCGATTACTACGTTCGTCATATAGTCAATCCTTTACCGTCATGGTCCAGCAGGAGATCTGAATGTTCGGATGACAGGCCTCTCTTTAAAAAACAAAAGCGCCTTGTGATCCCCCGCCCTAGTGGGCTCTGGCATACCTCAATGCTGCATATGCAGCAATGGACACCTTGTCTCAGCGTCAAGTTCGGCGCAATACCGCACCTAAGGTTTCAGTCTAAACAGCCGTTTTGACCGTATTTTCTGGTGCCCACGGTGGTGTGACAGACGGCGCGCCGAACAAAAAACCCTGTAGGCAATCCACACCGTTTGCAACCAGAAATTCGGCGTCTGCTTTGCTTTCAACCGATTCGGCAGTCACAAGGATTTCGAACTCCCGTGCGACTGCAATTAATGCTCTCACCAGCGCCTGATTGTCTGGATTTTCATTTATGCCACGAATGAACTGTCCGTCGATCTTAGCCGCGTCAAACAGAAACTCACGAAAGTGTCGAAAGCTGAAATTGCTGGCGCCAAAGTCGTCCAACGCAAATGCAATCCCTCGTTCTTGCTGGCGATCCATGAAGTCCATAACCAATTCGGGTACCAGCATCGCAGAGCTTTCAGAGATTTCCAGAATAAGCCTTTCGCCTAGACTGCGGTCCTTTTTGAGGGAACGGTCCAAAATGCGAGACCAGCGCGTATACCCTATCGAACGCGCGGACATGTTTATGGACAAGCGAATTCAAGGGTTTTGCCGTAGGGTTCTAAGGCCCATTTCCAGCGCAATACAATCTATGTCACGGCCAATAGGGGTGTTTTCGATTTGCGGCATGAATTCTCTGGCCGGAATGACGCGTCCGGTTTCGTCCAAAACCCGTATAAACGCTTCGTAGAAGGCTACATTGTGTGGAACCCTCGCTTGCATTACGGGCTGAAACGCAAGTTTACATTGCTTGTGTTTGACCGCATCGGTCGCCATGTTCAGCACCGATTGGTCTCGTGAAGTGACGGCAGCATTCAAAGGGCTGTCCAAACCTTCCGGCAAATCAGAGAGTTTTTTGTCCCGCATGCGTGCACCATATTTCTGTGCATATCTGGAATGGCATCCAGCACAATGTCGGGGCAAACTTATGAATTTGAAGTTAATGAAACTTACAAACTTCCTTTGTCAGGAAAAGTTTCTCTAGCGCGAAGATTGCCAAGCACGACCCATGGCGATAATCGCCCCGATCACCGAACCAAGAAAGCCCACCAGCGCCAATCCGAACCCCAAGCTCAGGATCGCTGCTGGTATTTCCGGGCTGAGTGCAGCGAGCATAGCTGTTACCAAGCCTAAAAGGCCTATCGCGGTTGCGGTTATTGTCAGGCGCATCATGAGTTCTGGTCGCTCGATATTGAAACACTTGTGCGATGTGGCGGCAATCCAGCGGTTTTCAAGGTTTAATTTTTTAAATCGGCGACTTATGACCTGTCCGCAAGACCATTTTGTCGGCTTGCGCTGAACCCTTCGAATCCTGGGGTACCATGATCTTCGGGGTGCCGGGCCAGATGCTTGGCCTTGATCTGATTGGAATTATTTCGGCTTCCGTCATGACTGTATCCGGGTGGCGCAAAGCAATAAGCCAGACGCTGACGCAAGCTCAATCCAGATTGAGTCGCGTCGCGCCAGATACTCACCCATTCGTGAAAGGCCACGCGTAGCGGGTTAAAGGTGCCGATGTTGTGTACCAACCCATAATCCACCTTGTCGCTTTCTTGTTCGGGCACAAAAGTGCCAAACAACTTATCCCAGATAATGAAAACCCCAGCATAATTGCAGTCCAGATAACGCGCGTTGCGCCCGTGATGCACACGGTGGTGACTGGGTGTGTTCATTACTGCTTCGAACCAGCGAGGCATTTTCCTGATTGCTTCTGTGTGGATCCAAAATTGATAAATCAGATTCAGACCGCCAACAAAGAGAACCATAGCTGGATGAAAACCCAGTAAAATCAATGGCGCACGCACGACCATCATGAAGGTGAACGTATAGGTCCATGTCTGCCGCAGCGCTGTCGTCAGGTTGTAATGCTGCGAACTGTGGTGGTTCACGTGACTAGCCCAGACCCAGCGGATGCGATGCCCAAATCGATGCACCCAATAGTAACGCAAGTCATCCAGCACAAAGCATATGAAAATTACGGGGACGGAAGTTCCTAGATCCAGAGGAGTAATCTGCCATAGCCACATGAAAAACGCGTAAGCGATAAAGCCCAACAGAAACCCCGATGCAATATTGCCTGCGCCCATAATCAGCGATGTCAGTGCATCTCGTGTCTCGTAACGGCCGCCTCGACCCTTGATTGCGATCCAAACAAACTCAGCCAGAATGGCGGCAATAAAAAACGGGACAGCCCATTGTACTGCATCTGGGAAACTCACCTGCTCTGTCATACGGGGTCCAATAAGTGTCGCCAGTGGCGGCGCTCGGTTTCGTCAAGACGGACAATTACGCGGGGGATGCTGAAATCATGAAACAGAATCTCGAAACCTTCCGGATGTTCGAGCCAATCAAAATCAAGCAAGTGCCTGGCTGCGGTGTCAGCGCCGAACGACCATAATAGCCCGGCAACTTCTGTTGTTCGGATCAAAGCAAAATGGCCATCATGTGAAACGGTAACATCAACTACATCATCGTCGGGAAAATGGCGAAGCCAGTCCTGCCAAGCTAAGTCATGTGTAAGAACGCGCATCCGCGAACGCCCGGTCAGGTGCAACATCAGTCCTATTCCGGAAATGCCGACAACCACCAAAACCAACAATATTTCAAGTGGCATGCTGCCCTCCCGGCGACAGAGTGCAGATGGGACGGGTTTGTGTCAAAGGTAGCGTGGCGTCAGGCTTGTTGCCGTTGGCTGGCCACTATCGTTGACCATGCCTGCCCAGAATTTTTCGAGCTATGGCGCATTGCCGTGTCCCGCGCATTCATGCCGACGCGGAATCGAGGCTTATTCTCACGCACAAACAAATTATGAAATCTTTGTTCAAGTCAGCTTGCGCCATTGACCAAGGCAGAGATTATCGCTTTGGCGCTTTCTGAATTCCACTCGGCGTCGCCTATCATACGGGCTATTTCCTGACCTTCCGGATTCAATATAACCGTTATTGGTAAGGCGACGATGCCGAACTCGCGTGCGGCCGCCTGGCGTGGATCTTGATGACGTGGCAGATTGTCTATTCCGTTTTCTGCAAAGAATTTCTTGATGCCCGCTGGGTTATTGCGGCCGGTCGCCAATGTCAGAACCTGAAATTTTTCGCCCCCAAACTCTTCTTGAAGTTCGGCGATCTGTGGCATCTCCACACGGCAAGGCGCGCACCAAGTGGCCCAAAAGTTCACCAGTAAGTATTTGCCACGAAAGTCTTCCAGAGTACCTACGCCCCCGTCATCTTCGAGCTGAAACTCGATTGTTTTTGCTTCCTTGGGCTCCTTATGCACGATCAGCCGTTTCATGCTGTCCTCGCGCAAAGCCTCGATCGTTGCCGGATCAGCAGCCAAAGCCGTGTTTGCACCCAGCGCGAGGGCCATATAAAGGGGGATCAGACTAACAAGGCGCATATTAACTCCGGGTTTTCCAACATGACCGACCAAACCTCGAACCAGATGTGGGGCGGCCGCTTTGCCGCTGGTCCAGACGCGATAATGGAGGCGATCAATGCCTCGATCGGGTTCGATCAGCGGATGGCGGCCCAAGACATCGCAGGCTCGCGCGCCCACGCCGCCATGCTTGCGGCTACAGGCGTGATAACTGATAGTGATGCTCAGGCCATTCGGGAAGGGCTGCTCACCGTATTGTCAGAAATTGAACGCGGAGAATTCAAATTTTCAACCGCGCTTGAAGACATACATATGAATGTCGAAGCGCGCCTGAAAGAGATCATTGGCGACCCAGCCGGTCGATTGCACACCGGTCGGTCCAGAAACGATCAGGTGGCAACCGACTTCAAACTCTGGGTGCGCGATCAGCTAGACGCGGCAGAAAGTGGTTTGCTTGCTTTGATCCGGGCACTTTTGGCGCAAGCTGAGGCCGGCGCAGATTGGGTTATGCCCGGCTTTACCCACCTGCAAACCGCGCAACCGGTCACATGGGGCCACCACATGATGGCCTATGTCGAGATGTTTGGCCGCGACCTGTCTCGCGTTCGCGACGCGCGTTCCCGTATGAATGAATCGCCTTTGGGCGCGGCCGCATTGGCGGGAACTTCCTTCCCGATTGATCGCCAAATGACCGCCGAAGCGCTGAGTTTTGATCGCCCTGCGGCGAACTCTCTGGACGCCGTCAGCGATAGGGATTTTGCGTTGGAATTTCTATCTACCGCCTCAATTTGTGCCGTTCATTTGTCCCGGTTTGCCGAAGAGCTGGTGATCTGGTCGTCAGCCCAGGTCCGCTTTGTCACCTTGTCCGACAGGTTTTCCACAGGCTCATCTATCATGCCACAAAAGAAAAATCCTGACGCGGCCGAGCTGATCCGCGCCAAAGTTGGTCGGATATTTGGTGCCAATACCGCGTTGATGATGGTGATGAAGGGCCTGCCGCTCGCCTATTCCAAGGACATGCAGGAAGACAAGGAACAGGTGTTTGACGCGGCGGACAACTGGATGCTGGCTTTGGCGGCTATGGAAGGAATGGTCAAAGACATGACCGCCAACCGTGAAAGCCTCGCCTCAGCTGCAGGTTCGGGTTTTTCAACCGCCACCGATCTCGCAGATTGGTTGGTACGTGTTTTGGGGCTGCCGTTCCGCGATGCCCATCATGTGACAGGCTCACTAGTGGCAATAGCCGAAAAAAAAGGCTGCGACCTGCCCGACCTGACGCTGGAAGACATGCAGTCTGTTAAGTCGGAAATTACAGATGATGTCTACTCTGTGCTTACAGTCGAGAATTCTGTACACTCGCGACAGTCCTACGGAGGTACGGCCCCTGATCAGGTGCGTGCCCAAATTAAACGATGGAAGGCGCAGGTGTGATGCGAATACTGAGTGTAATCCTTCTGATCGCGGCTGGTCTTGTCCTCAGCGGGTGTGGTGCGGATGGAGAGCCCACGCAGCCCACCATGAGCGCAAACGTTGGTGTTGGCACCAGCGGGGTGCATATCGGCGGTGGTATCGGCCTGCAGCGCGGCGGGTTAGGCGTATATCTGGGGCTTTGAACCAAATTTATTGAAATGGCTTGATCGCTGCTATTTTAGCGTAACTTAAAAATCCAGTGGGTTCCCGCATTGATGAGGATTTGATGAAGACCGTGTGCGTAATGCTTTGCTTTGTTGTCCTCGCTGCCTGTGATCCGACTCAATCTCCGCGGCAGGAAACGGCAGATGAACGCAGTGGGTCCGGGGTTTCGGTATCTGGCTACGCGCGGGCCGGCGCGTCGACAACGTTCTAGGCATGTGTGCAATTGCGCGGAATCATTTGATCCCTACGCAGTTTTTGGTCTAAGCGCGCAGGCATGGATCATTTTCTCTACCGCGACGGCGCGCTTTACGCCGAGGACGTCCCAATTTCCGAAATCGCTGCCGCGGTCGGAACGCCTTTCTATGTGTATTCGACGGCCACGCTGTTGCGCCATTTCAAACTGTTTGATGATGCGCTTGAGGGAACCGATCACCTTGTTTGCTATGCCATGAAGGCTGCCAGCAATCAGGCGATACTGAAAACACTGGCGCAGGCAGGCGCGGGTATGGATGTTGTATCGGGCGGGGAATATTTGCGCGCCAAGGCTGCCGGTGTACCGGGCGAAAGGATTGTGTTTTCCGGCGTCGGAAAAACTGCGGACGAGATCCGCACGGCGCTGACCGGAGGTATCCGGCAGTTCAACGTCGAGTCCGAGCCTGAGATGGAAGTCATCAATTCGGTTGCTCTGGCGTTAGGTGTCGTCGCGCCGATCACTGTGCGTGTAAACCCCGACGTCGACGCCAAAACGCACGCTAAAATCGCGACCGGAAAATCCGAGAATAAGTTTGGAATTCCCATATCTCGTGCATCAGACGTCTATGCTCATGCCGCAAGCCTTTCGGGTCTGGAAGTTATTGGGATTGATGTCCATATCGGCTCGCAATTGACAGAGTTAGAGCCATTCGAAATGGCCTATGCCAAGGTGGCCGAGCTGACCGAGCGGCTGCGTAGCGAGGGGCACACCATCCGGCGCCTCGATCTTGGGGGTGGTTTGGGAATACCCTATACCCGGTCCAATGAAGCACCGCCGCTTCCCATTGAGTACGGTGCATTGATCAAAAGAACCGTGGGCCATCTGGGTTGTGAGATCGAGATTGAACCGGGCCGTTTGATCGCGGGCAACGCCGGTTTAATGGTCAGCAAGGTCATTTATGTCAAATCTGGTGAGGGACGAGACTTCCTTATTTTGGACGGTGCTATGAATGATCTGATTCGACCGGCCATGTACGAGGCTCACCATGATATTGTCGCTGTAAAGGAACCCGATCCGGGTGTTGAGCAGCAACCTTATGATATAGTTGGCCCCGTTTGCGAAACTGGCGACACATTTGCCAAAGAACGCAACATGCCTCCTTTGGTCGCTGGTGATCTGATCGCATTCCGTAGCGCGGGCGCATATGGTGCAGTAATGTCAAGCGAATACAATACCCGCCCTCTGATACCCGAGGTTCTGGTTAACGGGGATCAATTTGCAGTTATTCGTGAACGGCCAAGCTTTGACGAAATCATAAACCGCGATACCATACCCTCGTGGCTTTGACGCAGTGATCGCGTCGGGCCGATCAGGAGGCCCGTTTTGAGCAATAGACCAAACCTGCCTATTCCACGATTGTCGCTTTGGCTGACACATGCCGGGATGTTGGCCGAAAGAGCGTGGCGCGCCTTCTGGCCCTTCTTGTCTGTTCTAATGGTGATTCTTGCGGCTCTAATGCTGGGGCTTCAGGACATGGTGGGCGTCGAAACCGTATGGATAATTGGTGCGGTGGTGCTGATTGTTCTAGCTGGCACAACGGTATTTGGCTTGCGGCGATTCCGCATACCTAATCGCGCCGAAGCTTTGATAAGACTTGATGAAACCCTTCCGGGGCGCCCGATCCAAGCCTTGATGGATGACCAGGCAATCGGAGCGATGGATGCAGACTCGGTTGCCTTGTGGCGTGCACATCAGGTTCGGATGGGGGAAAGAGCCGCTTTGGCCGAGCCGGTTAAACCTGACCTAAGGATTGCATCGCGTGACCCCTACGCTCTGCGATATGCGGCTTTGCTTGCGCTTGTGATAGCGACACTGTTTGGATCCTTTTGGCGAATTGGTTCAGTTGCAGACATGACCCCCGGCACTGCGTCGGCAGGCCAGGGACCGACGTGGGAGGGGTGGGTTGAACCGCCACGATACACCGGGTTGCCGACGCTTTATCTGGCGGATCAGAAGGACCCGACACTGTCAGTGCCTCAGGGCAGCCGGATCACACTACGGTTCTACGGTGAGGTCGGCGCACATAGCCTGACAGAGACCACCTCGACCGCTGGCGCCGAGCTTGCAACCGATCCCGAGCAGGACTTTGTCGCGGAGTGGTCTGGTCAAATGACCATCGAAGGCCCCGCTGGGCGTGACTGGGTGTTGGATGTCATTTCGGACGAGGCCCCTATTATTTCGGTATCTGGCGCGGCCGAAGCTGAAGCTGGAGGTCAGATGAAACTGCCCTTTTCGGCCAGCGATGACTATGGCGTGGTGTCCGGGGCGGCCGTAATCGAGTTGGACCTAGCGTCGGTTGACAGACGTTTCGGTTTGTCAACAGAGCCCGAGCCGCGAGAAATAATCGAGGTGGAATTGCCTATGCCCATCACGGGTGACCGCGCTGATTTCACTGAAGATCTGATCGAAGACTTTTCGGAACACCCTTGGGCGCATTTACCGGTCACAATTTCACTGATGGCTCAAGACGCAGCCGATCAACGTTCTTATTCCGAGCCGTTTCAGACGGCTTTGCCTGCCCGCCGTTTTTTCGATCCGCTGGCAGCCGCAGTGATCGAGCAACGTCGTGACCTGCTGTGGACCCGGTCGAATGCGACCCGTGTAGCGCAGGTTTTGCGGGCGGTGTCGCACAAGCCCGAAAACTTGTTTCGGTCTGACACTGCGTATCTTCGTCTTCGCGTCACGCTTAGACGGCTTGAGACTTTCAACGCCTACGGCCTGAAACCCAAACAACAAGAGGAAATTGCACAAGCTTTGTGGGATCTTGCCGTTCTCATAGAAGATGGCACTCTGGCGGACGCTTTGGAACGTATGCGGCGAGCACAGGAACGTCTGACCGAGGCTATGCAAAACGGTGCCAGCGATGAAGAGATCGCTGAACTGATGCAGGAGTTGCGTGAGGCGACTCAGGATTATTTGCAGCAACTGCAACGTCTTGCACAGGAAAACGGTGAAGGTGGCGAGCGGCAGCAGGGTCAAAACGGCGAAACGATGCAGATGACCCAGAATGATCTGCAGGAGATGATGGACCGCATCCAAGAGCTGATGGAGCAGGGCCGTATGGCTGAGGCGCAGCAAGCGCTGGAAGAGTTCCAACAGATGATGGAAAACATGCGGGTAACGCAGGGTCAGGGGCAGGGTGGTCAGCCTGAAGGCCAGCAGGCAATGGAAGGACTTGCCGAAACCTTGCGCGAACAACAGGGTCTTAGTGATCAAGCATTCCGGGATCTGCAAGAACAGTTTAATCCGGGCGCGCAAGCTGGCGAAAGCCAAGGCAACGAAGGCAGATCTGGCGGTCAGGGCCGTGGCCAGAGCCACGAAGGGCAGGGCGGACAGGGTCAGGGAACTGATCAAGCCGGCGAAGGCCAGCAGGGTCAGGGAACGCTGGCTGATCGTCAGCAGGCCCTTCGAGACGAATTGAGCCGACAGCAACAGGGTTTGCCCGGATCTGGAACGCCCGAGGGCGACGCCGCGCGAGAAGCGCTGGATCGGGCAGGCCGGGCCATGGATGAGGCCGAAGACGCCCTTCGCGGCGACGATTTAGCCGAAGCCATCGACAGGCAATCCGAAGCGATGGAGGCTTTGCGCGAAGGAATGCGGTCATTGGGCGAAGCATTGGCGCAAAACCAGCAAAACCAGCCTGGTCAAGGTACCCAAGACGGAGACATGCAGGCCAACAACCGTGATCCCCTTGGCCGAAATCAAGGAACCGGCGGATCGATTTCAACCGAAGAAAACCTGTTGCAGGGCGAAGACGTATACCGCCGCGCTCGTGAGCTGTTAGATGAAATCCGGCGCCGTACCGGTGAAACGGACCGACCACAGATCGAACTTGAATACCTTAAGCGCCTGTTAGAGCGGTTTTGATCTGCGCAAGCGGCACAGGTTAATTCTGTACCGCTCCGCCAGCTTGCGTTTCAAGCCATAGCCGGGCTTGATCAACCAATGACACATAAGATTTCAAGACGGGATAAGCCTGAGGCACGGCCGCGCCGATCTGGTTGGCGTTGCTGTATACCAAGTACAGGATCACGCCTATAATCAGAATCAACGCAAAACCTCTCAGGAACCCCCCCGATTTGCGTTGTGCTGTTGGCACGTCTTCAGACTTTTTGCTGACGTCATCGCTTTGCAATCCTGTATTGATCGCCTGGACATCGGGCAGCGCATCTTTCTGACCTGCATCTTCAGAGGTCGCTGTAGCGGCCGGTCTTGCAGGTTTGACTTTGGGTTCATCAGGTTGGTCTAACGCCAGGTCTGGTTGGCTTTCAAGACTGGTGCCTTCCTGGGCGCGCAACTTGGATTCTCGAGCCGCTTCTTCCTTTAGGATGCCAGCGATTGCGGGATCCACGTTCCCCGAGCTGGCAACGGTTGTTTCCGGCTCTATCGCATCATCTTCGGTATCTGCTTCCGTCTGCGCAGTGGGACTTACCTGTTCAGGTTCCGGTTCCGGCTTCGCGGGGGGCGGCTGTACCGGCTCTGGTGTGTCGGTAGTTTCCTGATTCTTGGCCTGAAACCAAGTATGCTCGCAATTCGAACATTGCACGTCACGCCCATTTTCGGGGATGACGTCGTCCGGCACTTCGTATTGAGCGCTACAATTCGGACATGTGAGTCTCATTCTGCCTCCTGGCCTGACTGCCGGCCTGTTCAAAATTTTTGTTGCAATGATATTCCGTTAAGGCTCAACAGCAAAGCGTGTTTTCGGTTTAGCGGGCTAAGTGTCGCCAATTGGACTGTCTGAGGCATTGAAAGTGCTGCCTCTCTGGGGCAAGAGAGGCTGAATAATAAAGGGGACAGGCGTGATCGAGCTGGAAGATGTCAGCTACAGTTATGGCGGCGGCGAGCTGCTGAGCGATGTTTCGTTACAGCTGCAGCCCGGTTCGTTTCATTTTCTAACGGGACCATCCGGAGCGGGTAAAACCACTTTGCTCAAGCTGTGTTATGGCGCATTGCTGCCAAACTCGGGTCGTCTCAGCGCATTTGGGGAAGACATTTCCAGTTTGGATCGTGATCAGATGGCATTGCTTCGACGCCGGATAGGCATTGTGCATCAAGATTGCCGCTTTCTGGATCATATGACCGTGGCAGAAAATGTCGCGTTACCTTTGACGGTATCAGGGAGCACCGCAGAGACGGAACAGGAAAACCTTACCGAGCTTTTGAACTGGGTCGGGCTTGGCTCCCGCCTTCAAGCGCTTCCACCCGAGTTGTCTGGAGGCGAAAGGCAGCGCGCGGCACTTGCGCGTGCGGTAATTTTATCACCTGATCTGGTGCTGGCGGACGAACCCACTGGGAATGTCGACTGGGAAATGTCTCAACGTCTTCTTCACTTGCTGATTGAACTGAACCGAATGGGAAAAACAATCCTGATTGCTACCCACGACCTGGGTCTGATTCGCGCTGCCAAAAGCCAGGTACAGGCCCGCGTTCTTAGGATTTCCCACCGGCAGCTACAGCTCGCGGGGGCAGACCTATGATCGGTGAAGGTGTTCGAGACCTGCTGCGGCGCGACGGACGTGCCGATCGTGTTGTTCCACCCACGGGATTTACCGCGCAACTGACCCTTTTTGTTTCGGGTGCAATGGCGTTTTTGGCCGTTTTTGCCTTGGCTTTGTCGTTGGCCGCCGGACGATTGGCAGAGCGCTGGGCGTCGGAGCTGGCTGGTGCGGCAACACTTCGTATCAACGCGCCAGTCGAACAACTTGCGGCCCAGACCGAGACTGCACTTGTTGTTCTGCGACAAACACCTGGCGTGGCTTCAGCACGTGTACTGACCGCAGAAGAGCAAGTGGCTTTGCTGTCGCCGTGGTTTGGACCGGATCTGCCGTTGGACACATTGCCTGTGCCACAGCTAATTGAGATAACGGAAGGTGATCCCGGGCTGGACGCAGTGGGCCTGCGATTGCGTCTTGGGGCCGAAGTTCCCGGCGCTGTTTTAGACGACCATTCGCGGTGGCGCGAGCCGCTTGTGACCGCGGCAAATTCGCTTCGGCGGTTGGGCTGGGTTTCGATCTTGCTGATCGGAGGAGCTACCGCCGCGATGATCACACTGGCGGCCAACGCGTCGCTGGCGGCCAATGCCCAGATTGTCGAAGTTCTGCGCCAGGTTGGTGCAAAAGACCGGTTCATCGTAGGTGCGTTCGTCAGACGCTTCACTTTTCGTGCGTTTTTTGGTGCTGTGGTAGGTACTCTGCTGGGCATGAGCGGAGTTCTGTTATTACCTGAGGCTTCGGAGGAGGGCGGTTTTTTGACGGGTCTCGGGTTTCAGGGAATTGGGTGGCTGTCGCCGGCGTTGATCCCGTTATTGGGCGCCTGTGTTGCCTTTGTCGCAACATGGTCTGCCGCTCGCCGAAAGTTGAAGGAGCTGTCGTAATGACAATGGTCGTTCAATGGGTGCGATCGCTGATCTTTATGATCACTATTTATGCTTGGATGCTGATCCTTGGCCTTTTCTTTGCGCCTTATGCACTGTTCGCCAAGCGTGGCGCTCTTATGGCCTGCAAGACGTATGCACGAACGACTTTGTGGCTGGCACGTTGGATGGTTGGCATCCGGTCGGAAGTGCGCGGAGTTGTGCCTACAGGCGAGGTTGTTGTTGGGGCAAAGCACCAGTCCTTTCTTGATATTATCGTAATTTTTGACGCCGTTCCGCACGGCAAGTTCATTATGAAACGAGAATTATTGTGGACGCCGATAATCGGCTTATATGCGCGGCGTTTAGGATGTATTCCAGTGAATCGCGGTAAGAAAGGCGCCGCGGTGGCGAAGATGGTCAAAGACGTTGCAAAAGAGTTCAATGAACCTGGACAGCTGGTCATCTACCCTCAAGGCACTCGGGTCGCGCCGGGCGTCCACAAACCTTACAAAGTTGGAACAGCAATATTGTACGAAGGGCTTGGTTTTACTTGTATTCCGGTTGCCACAAACGCAGGCGTCTTTTGGCCCCGAACAGGTATCTTGCGCAAACCGGGACTTGCGATTGTCGATTTTTTGGACCCAATCGAACCCGGCGTAGCCCGCAACGAATTTCTTGGACGGCTGGAAGAGGTCATCGAAATGCGCTCGGATGCTTTGATGCGAGAAGTTGGATTTGACCCTGATGGAATTCATTGAAAATATTACGCAACTTGAAGCGCTTTACGGTGAACCGGGCTCTGCATCCTTGCGCAAAGTGACCCGTCGGCTGACTCCGCTCTATCGTGATTGGATAAGCGCGTCGCGCCTTTGCGTTCTGAGCACCGTTGGACCTGAAGGCGTCGACGGTAGTCCGCGTGGCGACGATGGTCCAGTTGTGTTGGAACTGGACCCAGGAACTCTGGCTTTGCCTGACTGGCGCGGCAACAATCGGTTGGACAGTCTGCGGAATATCGTTCGCGAAGGGCGCGTATCTCTAATGTTTTTTGTGCCCGGTTCGAACAACGTTGTTAGGGTGAACGGCACAGCTCAGCTGACGGCAGATGAGATATTAAGAGAGCGATTTGAGAAACGCGGGAGACGCCCTTCCACCGTGATCGTAGTAAAAATCGCCGAGGTCTATTCGCAATGCGCGCGTGCATTGATACGAGCCGGAATCTGGACAAGAGGTGATGAAAGCTCGTCTTTGCCGACAGTAGGTGAAATTTTGGCGGAAATTACAGAGGGTGAAGAAGGCGGCGCGCAATACGATCAGGAATGGGGTGAACGCGCCGCCAAAACGATGTGGTAACATAAGTCGACAACTACTGCCATTAAACGGCGGCCGCGCCAATCTTGGCTACTTTTTCCACCCAACGGTCGACATTCCCGGGTTTTGGATAGCTGGCTCCTGCGAAATAAGTAAAACGGGTTGGTTTGAAGCCAACGAAACCAAGAATCTGATCTCGAACCTGGCGGATCAAGGCTTGGCGATAGATCAGGCGCATGAACCACCCCGGCGTGTCCGAGGTCAAAATGACCCGAGCGGTTCTGCCTGTTAACATTGGGGCGGGAAACCCGATTTTCGTTGTGTTGCGGGTATCAAATGTGCGTCCAGGAATGAACATGCGATCGATCAGTCCTTTAAGCTTTGCTGGCAGGCCGCCCCACCACATTGGCGTCGTTAGCACAAGATGTTCACTCCACTCAAAGTCTTGCAAAACCTGTTCTAGAACGGGTTCCAGTGGTTTGAATTCATGGTAATTGCCCTGACCGAAGTCGTGGTCGAACTGCAGATCATTAAGATGAATCAAACGGATTTCATGCCCCTTTTTACGCGCTGCATCAGCGTAGGTTTGTGCAAAAGTTCTGGACAGGCTGGTTTCGCCGGGATGTCCATCGAGTATCAGGATCTTCTTGGGTTGCATCGGGTTCTCCTAAATTTGACCACGGTCAATTTATAGAATCAAAAAATGACCACGGTCAATAAAAAATTTGACCACGGTCAAAAAACGTGCAATCAAACCAAATGCAAAAGACAATTCAAAAGAGAACTCTAAAGACACGAGCCCGCTTATTTGCGGCTGCAGAAGCAGTTATTGAAAAGAATGGATACGAGGCTTTGCGTGTCGATGAAGTAGTTCAGGCGGCTGGTGTCGCCAAAGGTACGTTTTTTGCACATTTTCGCGACAAAGACGAATTGATGGAAATTCTAATAGGGCAAAAGCTCGTGGCTTGCTTCGATCAGGTTGAAAAGGGCTTAGTGCCCAAAACCGCGCTGGAAATTATCGATGCACTTGAACCTATTCATTCATTTATGACTTCTGAACGATACGTGTTTGATCTGATTATCCGGTATTCTGGTGCCACGGCAATTGCCGAGATCGGACCTATCGCGATGTGCTTTGAACGCTATGTCAGGATGACTGCTGTTTGGCTGGAATCTGCGGAAGTGCGTGGAGATGTGTCCGCTGATTTACTTGCGGAGGGCGTCCAAGCCTTTGCGCTTCAGTCGATGTCGCTAAAATATTGTGCCTTGCATGAGTCGCAAAGTTTTAGGGACAGGTTGGAGGTTTATCTGAACGCCTGGTTGAACCCGATCGTCCAGAAAACCTAGTAACTGACCGTGCGCAAACCGAGCCAGCCTTAAGCTTTGTAAGTATCGGGTACCAGCAGAATTTAAGGCACGGCGCGTTAAGTCTGAATTCGACAATTTGACAGCTAAAAGCAGCTTATCCGTCGGCGACGAAAGGCGGGTTAATCGCCCACCTGTGTCTCGTCCGGCCCTTCCAATCTTAGCTGTGAATTGGTCCGTCACCGCAGGCAAGCGCTGCCTCTCGGACTGCTTCGGAATAGGTCGGGTGAGCATGGCAGGTAAGAGCCAGATCTTCGGCGGAAGCGCCAAATTCCATCGCTACGCAAACCTCATGAATAAGATCCCCTGCCGCCGGGCCGATAATATGAGCGCCCAGTATCCGATCCGTTTCTTTATCCGCCAGGATTTTGACAAATCCATCCGCCGCAAAATTCGCTTTTGCGCGGCCGTTGCCCATGAACATGAATTTGCCGACCTTGTAAGCGCGGCCCTGTTCCTTGAGTGTGTCTTCGGTTTCGCCGACGTTAGCGACCTCTGGCCAAGTGTAAATTACGCCCGGAATGACTCCATAGTTCACATGCCCATGCTTGCCCGCGACTTGTTCGGCAGCGGCCATTCCTTCGTCTTCAGCCTTATGCGCCAGCATGGGACCTTCAATTACGTCGCCGATCGCAAAAATACCGGACACATTAGTTTGCCAATCGGCGCCGACCTTGATTTGCCCACGCGGGGTCATCTCGACACCCAATGCCTCTAGGCCCAGCCCATCGGCGAACGGTTTACGCCCGGTGGCAACCAGTACGGTGTCAGCCTCAATCACGTGCTCGCTATCGTCTTTGCGCAATTTATAGGTGACTTTCGCTTTGGTCTTGGTTGCTTCGGTTTTTTGAACGGCCGCACCCATGACGAATTTAAGGCCCTGTTTTTTGAGAATGCGTTGGAAGGTTTTTTGTACTTCGGGGTCCATGCCCGGGGTAATGACATCGAGGAATTCGATAACCGTCACCTCGGCACCCAACCGCTGGTACACTGATCCCAGTTCCAACCCGATGACACCGGCACCGATGACAATCATCTTTTTCGGTATTTTGTTCAGCGAAAGAGCCCCGGTAGAAGTCACGACCACTTTTTCGTCAACCTCGACCCCCGGCAGAGAAGACGGCTCGGACCCAGTCGCTATGATGATGTTCTTGGCCGTATGCACCTCGTCACCCACCTTTACCTGCCCTGGCGCCGGGATCGAGCCCCACCCCTTCAGCCAGTCGATCTTGTTCTTTTTGAAAAGGAATTCGATGCCCTTGGTGTTGCCCTCGATTACTTCGTCTTTATAGGCCTGCATTTGTTTCCAATCGACCGAGGGGCTTTTACCCTTAAGACCCATCTTGGCAAAGTTATGCTCGGCCTCGTGCAAACTATGGCTAGCGTGCAGCAAAGCTTTGGACGGGATGCAACCTACGTTCAGGCAGGTGCCGCCCAAAGTCTCACGCCCTTCGACACAGGCGGTTTTCAGACCCAGTTGAGCGCATCGGATAGCGCATACATAGCCGCCAGGCCCCGAGCCGATTACGATGACGTCATAGTTTGCCATTTTTGTTTCTCCTAAGTCGCGCGGGGCGTGTTGTTAGAAAGGTGACCCAAATTTGGGAACTTGTTTGGCTTTACACAGGCGTGAGCACTTTGATCTTGATATGCGCGACCCCGCCGCGTTCAAGGTGCATAGCGAGTTCTTCGGATTCAAAGAAATCCCGGGCCTTTTCCAGATCGGTTATTTCGAACAATGCTATCGCGTGGTCGTGCTGGTCAGGGTCGCGCCATATTTTAAGATCACGAATACCGGCTGCTTCGCGCATCGGTTTGTCATCACGAAAAACACTCAACCAGACATCAAAGTCCGCCACGTCCGCCTGCCATAAAACATGCGTGGTCATGGCTAGAGGTCCATCAGCAGGCGACGTGGGTCTTCTAACGCCTCTTTAACTCGGACCAGAAAGGTCACGGCGCCTTTGCCGTCTACGATCCGGTGATCATAAGACAAGGCCAGATACATCATCGGGCGAATCTTGATTTCTCCGTTGATGACCATTGGGCGCTCCTGAATTTTGTGCATGCCAAGAATACCTGACTGCGGCGGGTTGAGGATTGGCGAAGACATTAACGAGCCATAAACCCCGCCGTTCGAGATGGTAAAGGTCCCACCCTGCATCTCTGCCATGCTCAGTTTTCCGTCGCGCGCGCGCTTGCCTTTTTCAGCAATTGCTTTTTCGATTTCAGCAAACGAAAGGCTATCGGCGTCCCTTATCACGGGCACAACCAAACCCTGCGGTGTACCAGCGGCGACGCCCATGTGCACGAAGTTCTTGTAGACAATGTCGGTTCCGTCGATCTCGGCATTCACCTCGGGCACTTCTTTCAGTGCGTGACAGCAGGCCTTGGTGAAAAACGACATAAAGCCCAGGCGCACACCGTGCTTCTTTTCGAACTGGTCTTTGTACTGGCTTCGAAGGGCCATTACTTCGGTCATGTCGACTTCGTTGTAGGTGGTCAGGATGGCAGCGGTGTTTTGAGCGTCCTTCAGGCGTTTTGCGATTGTTTGGCGCAGTCGGGTCATGCGCACGCGCTCTTCACGTGATGCATCTTCGGCGGCGACAGGGGCCCGCGGCGCTTGAGCGGCGGGGGCGGGAGCCTCCGCAGCGGGGGCTGGTGCTGATGCGGTCGCAACCGCGCGTGCCACATCTTCTTTCATGATGCGCCCATCGCGCCCAGTGCCGCTTACTTGATCCGGAGAAAGTCCCGCTTCTGCCATTGCTTTTTCAGCCGATGGCGCATTCGCAATGTCTTTACCAGAACTCTCGGTCGCAGCGGGTGTCGTCGGTGCAGCTTTTGATGCCGGAGCCGCTCCTGCAGCCGCGCCCGAAATCACTGCAAGCCTTGCCGCAGCGTCTACCGTTGCACCTTCAGGTGCAACAATCTCGGCCAGAACACCCGATGTCGGAGCGGGCACCTCAACCGAAACTTTGTCAGTTTCCAACTCACAAAGCATTTCATCTTGTGCGACGCTGTCACCGACTTGCTTGAACCATGTCGACACGGTTGCCTCGGTCACCGATTCACCCAGAGTAGGTACCATCACGTCAATACTGCCACCCGAAGCGGCGTGCGTAGTGGCCGGAGCAGGCGCAGCGGCGGTAGGCTCAGGGGCCGCGCCTTCACCAGCGACAATGGTTGCCAGAAGGGCGTCGACACCAACAGTTTCACCTTCTGCCGCGACGATCTCGCCCATCACTCCGGCTGCAGGCGAAGGTACTTCGACCGTCACCTTGTCTGTTTCCAGCTCGCATAGCATCTCATCCACAGCGACTGCATCGCCAGGTTTCTTGAACCATGTCGCAACCGTGGCTTCGGTTACCGACTCGCCAAGCGTGGGAACACGAACTTCAATCGACATCGTTTACTTTCCTTCAATGCTTAGCGCTTCGTTCACCAGCGCTTCTTGTTGGGCTTTGTGTTGGCTAGCCAGACCCGTCGCGGGCGAGGCCGATGTTGCGCGGCCGACGTAGCGCGGCCGTTTGTGATCAGCGCCGATGCGCGTCAAGACCCACTCGATATTGGGTTCAATAAACGACCATGCGCCTTGGTTCTTTGGCTCTTCCTGACACCAGACCATTTCCGCCCCTTTGAAGCGGTTCAACTCGTTGATCAGAGAATGCGCCGGGAAGGGATAATACTGCTCGATCCGAAGCAAATAGACATCATCAATGCCGCGCGCATCCCGCTCTTCCAGAAGGTCGTAATAAACCTTTCCAGAACACATCACGACGCGTTTGATCTTTTCATCGGCCACCAGCTTGGTATCCGAATTTCCATGTTGGGCGTCATCCCAAAGTACCCGGTGGAAACTGGAACCAGTAGTGAATTCCTGGGCCGTGCTGACGGCCAGTTTGTGACGCAGCAGCGACTTTGGCGTAACCAGTATCAAAGGTTTGCGGAAAGTGCGGTGCAACTGCCTGCGTAAGATATGGAAATAGTTCGCTGGCGTGGTGCAATTCGCCACAATCCAATTGTCCTGTCCGCACATCTGCAGGAACCGTTCAAGTCGAGCTGACGAGTGTTCAGGCCCTTGGCCTTCGAATCCGTGCGGCAGCAAGCAGACCAAACCGGACATACGAAGCCACTTTGATTCACCCGAGCTGATGAACTGGTCAAACATGATTTGGGCACCGTTGGCGAAATCGCCGAATTGCGCTTCCCACAAGGTCAGCGCGTTGGGTTCCGCCAGAGAGTAGCCATACTCAAACCCCAAGACCGCATATTCGCTGAGCATCGAGTCTATTACTTCGTAATGAGACTGCCCCTCGCGAATGTTATTTAGAGGATAATACCGCTCTTCGGTTTCCTGGTGCACAAAGCCCGAGTGTCGCTGGCTAAACGTACCACGCGTTGCGTCCTGGCCAGACAGTCTTACCGGATAACCTTCGGTTAGCAATGAACCAAACGCCAGCGCTTCCCCAGTTGCCCAATCGAAGCCTTTGCCAGAATCGAACATTTGTTTTTTGTGATCAAGCAGCCTTGCAACTGTCTTGTGAACAGCAATGTCGTCCGGAGCATGGGTTAAGGCTGCGCCGACCTCGGCCAGAGTCTCGGGCGTAATCGCGGTTTCGCCGCGCACATACTCTTCCTTGTTTTTGTCCAGGTGCGACCACCGACCGTCAAGCCAGTCTGCCTTGTTGGGCTTGTAATCCTTGCCGGCGTCAAACTCATCGTTCAGATGCGCCTGAAAGGCGGCTTTCATGTCCTCAATTTCACCCTCTGGGATCAGTCCGTCCTTGACCAACCGTTCTGTGTACAGCGACAGCGTGGTTTTATGCGTCTTAATCTTTTTGTACATTATCGGATTGGTGAACATGGGTTCGTCGCCCTCGTTATGACCGAACCGTCGATAACAAAAGATGTCGATGACCACGTCTTTGTGAAATTTCTGACGGAATTCTGTTGCCACCTTCGCCGCGTGCACCACTGCTTCGGGGTCGTCCCCGTTAACGTGGAAGATCGGAGCTTCGACCATCAGTGCGATATCCGTTGGATACGGGCTGGAGCGCGAGAAATGCGGCGCTGTGGTAAATCCGATTTGGTTGTTCACCACGATATGCATTGTTCCGCCTGTCTTATGTCCGCGCAATCCTGACAGGCCAAATCCTTCGGCTACAACACCTTGACCGGCAAACGCTGCATCTCCATGCAAAAGTATGCCCATCACTCTTGTGCGTTCAGTATCGTTCAGCTGATCCTGCTTGGCGCGGACTTTGCCCAATACCACGGGGTTGACAGCTTCAAGGTGGCTGGGGTTGGCTGTCAGCGAAAGATGAACGCTGTTGCCGTCGAACTCGCGGTCACTTGACGCACCGAGGTGGTATTTTACATCGCCAGATCCATCCACGTCTTCGGGTTTAAAGCTGCCGCCCTGAAATTCGTTAAAGATCGCCCGGTAGGGCTTGCGCATAACGTTAGCGAGGATGTTTAAACGGCCTCGGTGCGGCATACCAATGACGATGTCGCTGACGCCGAGTGCACCACCCCGCTTGATAATCTGTTCCATAGCTGGGATCAGGGCCTCACCCCCGTCCAGGCCGAAACGCTTGGTGCCCATATACTTCACATGCAGGAACTTTTCGAAGCCTTCGGCTTCGACCATCTTGTTCAGAATTGCCTTGCGCCCTTCGCGAGTGAACGAGATTTCTTTGCCGTAACCCTCAATCCGCTCTTTGAGCCATGCGGCCTCTTCCGGGTTTGAAATATGCATGTATTGCAGTGCAAATGTGCCGCAATAGGTGCGCTTTACAATCTCGACAATCTGCCGCATCGAGGCCATTTGAAGGCCCAGCACATTATCGATGAAAATTGGCCGGTCCATATCGGCTTCTGTGAAGCCATAGGTTTTGGGATCAAGTTCGGGGTGCGTGCTGGCTGCGCGCATTCCAAGCGGGTCCAAATCAGCGGCCAGATGGCCGCGAATGCGATAGGCCCGGATCAGCATCAGCGCCCGCAGGCTGTCCAGCACCGCGCGTTTAACTTGGTCTTCACTAACTTCGACGCCTTTGGCGTCAGCCTTTTCTTTGATCTTCTTGCCAGCAGCTTTGGCATCGATCTCAGCCCATTCGCCAGTAAGCGCTCCGGTCAGGTCGTCTGAGGGCATCGGGGGCCAATCGTTGCGCGCCCACGACGGGCCTTCGGCCTCTTTCTGTACGTCCGGTGAGGCATCGCCCATAGCCTTGAAAAACTCGGCCCAGGCAGCGTCCACCGCTCCAGGGTTTTTGGTGTACTGGGCATAAAGCTGTTCCAGATACTCAGCATTGTGTCCCTGCATGAAGCTTGAAGCATGAAAGGCAGAGTTGGGCGAATGTTCGGTCATTGGGCTACCTCATGTGGGTTGGGACCGTATTGATTTGCGCCTGGCTGACTGGGTCGGGTCAGCCACCAAAGCACCAAAAGGGGTGACACAAATAAAACTAGCAATGTCGGAATAACAATCAGCAGAGTGGCGCGCGTGAAAAGAATGTCCATGGTTCCACCATGTTGGAAGCTGGATGCGATACCAATACCAAAGATTAAGACTGAAAATGCACCAATTATCAGTAGGATCGGCAGCAAGGCGTAAAGACCGCTGCGCCCAGTGTCATGCATGCGCCGCCAAGCGACTGCCAGATGCGGGAAGAAGACGATTAGGCCTGCGATGGATTGGACCGGTTGAGAGGAAGTAGCCGAAACTGACTTAACTCCATCGGCTTCGGCCGTTGTAACCTGAGTAAAAAACTGCCAGTCAATGATCCCTGCGATTACGTTCCAGATCACGATAAATAGAAAAAAGAACCAGTACTCGGGCCGCGACGCACGGCCCGAGAACGTAAGGAATTTCGAGAAACACGTTTTAACGGCGTCGCTAAAAGTCATGTGTTTCTTCCTCCCGATTTAACCAATCATAACGACGCTGTCAGCCGATTGCTTCAAGTACAGCCTCACCCAGCTGTGCAGGGCTTTCAGCTACGACAATGCCGGCCGACCGCATTGCTTCGATCTTGTCCTCGGCACCACCTTTACCGCCGGCGACAATTGCACCCGCGTGACCCATTCTGCGGCCCGGAGGTGCGGTGCGACCTGCAATGAAGCCAGCGGTTGGTTTCTTGCGGCCCTTCTTGGCCTCATCCGCCAGAAACTGCGCGGCTTCTTCTTCGGCCGAACCGCCAATCTCGCCGATCATGATTATTGACTCAGTCTCATCATCCGCCAGAAACCATTCCAGCACGTCGATATGTTCCGTACCTTTGATCGGATCGCCTCCGATACCGACACAAGTGGACTGACCCAAACCGACATCAGTGGTTTGCTTGACTGCCTCATAAGTCAACGTGCCCGAACGCGAGACAACGCCAACCGAGCCGCGTTTGTGGATGTGACCGGGCATAATGCCGATCTTGCATGCGTCGGGTGTGATGACACCAGGACAGTTCGGGCCAACAAGTCGCGATTTCGAACCCTCAAGCGCCCGCTTCACCGTCATCATGTCCAGAACCGGGATACCTTCGGTGATGCAGACGATGACTTCCATCTCGGCGTCGATCGCCTCAAGGATCGAATCCGCGGCAAACGGCGGCGGAACATAGATCACGCTGGCGTTTGCTTGGGTCACGGCTTTGGCTTCGTGGACCGAGTTGAAGACAGGCAGATCAAGATGGGTCATTCCACCCTTACCGGGGGTCACGCCGCCGACCATCTTGGTGCCATAAGCGATGGCCTGTTCGCTGTGGAATGTGCCCTGCGAGCCGGTAAAGCCCTGACAGATCACTTTGGTATTTTCGTCGATGAGGACTGCCATTTGGCGTTCTCCTGTTTTAGGCTGGCATTGGCCAGCCAGAATTCTTCGAAAAAGGTGGGCCGAGGCCTACCTCATGGAATTAGCCTTTGACCGCCTTAACTATCTTCTCGGCGCCGTCTTTCAGGTTGTCCGCTGCGATCACGTCCAGGCCAGAGGTGTTGATGATCTCTTTGCCTTTCTCGACATTCGTGCCTTCCAGACGCACGACCAGCGGAACCTTCAGGCCGACTTCCTTCACCGCAGCCACTACGCCCTCGGCGATGACGTCACAGCGCATGATGCCGCCAAATATGTTGACCAGAATTCCTTTGACGTTCGGGTCCGAGGTAATG
>NZ_JBXWSJ010000058.1:0-26669 GCF_059613365.1 Ruegeria sp. BHSA163 | reverse complement strand
TTCGGGTTCGGTTGCTACAGCCCGGGCGATGCATAGACGTTGTTGCTGACCGCCTGACAGACCGGTGCCAGGAGCATGCAACCGATCCTTAACCTCTTCCCAAATTGCACCGCGCCGCAAAGATTTCTCTACGATTTCATCAAGTTCCGCTTTGTTCTTGGCAAGGCCATGAATTCGTGGGCCATATGCGACGTTATCGTATATCGATTTGGGGAACGGGTTTGGTTTTTGGAAGACCATGCCGACTTTGGCGCGCAACTGCACCGGGTCGACCCGCTTGTCGTAAATGTCTTCGCCATCCAGTTTGAACGAACCTTCAACACGGGCAATATCAATTGTGTCGTTCATCCGGTTCAAGCAGCGCAAGAAAGTCGATTTACCGCAACCAGAAGGGCCGATGAATGCGGTGACCGTTTTGTCTTCGATATCGACATTAACATCTTTTATGGCGTGGTTGTCACCGTAGTAAACTTGGCAGTCTCGGCACTCCAACTTAATTTCTTTGGTGTCCACTTGTCTCTCCACTCGCGACATGTCGTTCATTGGGATGGCCCTTTTTACCAGCGGCGTTCAAAACGGCGGCGTAGGATAATTGCGATGATGTTCATGCTCAGCAGAAAAATCAAAAGAATGATTATCCCGCCCCAGGCTTTCTCGTAAAAACCGACATCTGCGCGGGCTGCCCAGGTATAAATCTGTGCTGGCATGGCCGAGTTTGGCTCGGTGAAACCAGCAAGGAAACCATCTGGGTAACCGCGAGCAACGAAACCAACCATTCCAATCAATAGAAGCGGGGCGGTTTCACCCAAGGCTTGAGCAAGTCCGATGATAGTCCCAGTCAAGATACCTGGTGCTGCAAGCGGCAGCACGTGATGAAAGACTGCCTGCATTTTTGATGCCCCTACCCCCAACGCCGCGTCTCGGATCGACGGTGGCACCGCCTTAAGTGACGCGCGGGTAGAGATGATGATTGTCGGTAAAGTCATCAGCGTAAGCACCAGTCCACCAACCAAAGGCGCTGATTGCGGCAGGTGCATGAACTGAATAAAGACCGCGAGACCCAGAATGCCGAATACGATGGATGGCACGGCCGCAAGGTTCGAAATGTTCACCTCAATCAAGTCAGTGAAGCGGTTCTGCGGCGCAAACTCCTCCAGATAAATCGATGCGGCCACTCCGATTGGCAGCGATAGGCCAAGCACGACCAGCATCATGAAGAACGAGCCGACAACCGATGCGCCAATTCCTGCACCACCGGGGTTATCCACGCCCGAGTCAGCACCGGTAATAAACGGCCAGTTGAAAACCTGTTTGATTATGCCGGCTTCTTCCAACACGTCTACAAGGTCCAGATCGCTTTTTTGAAGAAACCGACTGTCTTGAATAGTATCTCTGGACACCCTGCCTTTGAAGTATCCGTCCACACGGCTTGAAGCAGCCAGATCGAATTCTATTGGTTCACCCAATTTGTCCGGATTTTCGCTGTAGAAAGTCCGGATCGTACCACCGACTTTGCCAAGAAGACGCTCAATTGCCGCTTCGTCAAAATCAACCTTTATTCCGTTTTCCGCCAATTCGTTGTTCAGTGATCTGATAAAAAGATCTGAATATGCTTTGGTCTTGAACAAAGTACTTTCTGCTTCGTCGCGTTCCGCAGGAGACAAAGTGAATTCAACACTAATCACAGTCCTTGTGAACGCAGGTATCCCCTGTGAAAGGATCGAAGCAAAGAGCACAATGAGAAAGAACAAACCGGTGGCGATGGCCGCAATTCCGTAAGCGCGAAACCTTTTTTCCGCATTGGCTCGTTTACGAGTGCGGGCATCGGCAGCGGTCAGAGAAACACCATGTCCACCCGTTTTAGGGTTCTGCATGCTTGCATCAGTCATTCGTACTGCTCCCGGTACTTACGCACGATGTAAAGGGCGAAGATATTCAAGCCCAGCGTTAGGATGAAAAGTGTCATACCCAACGCAAAAGCAACCAGCGCCTCGGGCGAGGCAAAGTCGGCATCACCAGTCAACTGGCTTACAATTTTGGCGGTAACGGTTGTCATTGCTTCAAACGGATTGAGGCTGAGCCTTGCAGCAGCACCTGCACCAAGAACAACGATCATCGTCTCACCGATTGCACGCGAGGCAGCCAGAAGAATCGCGCCTACAATACCCGGCAACGCCGCTGGCAGAACAACCTGCCGAATTGTTTCAGATTGCGTGGCGCCAAGGCCATAAGACCCGTCCCTCATAGCTTGGGGAACGGCGTTGATGATGTCGTCGGACAGGGAAGAAACAAAAGGGATGAGCATGATGCCCATGACAAGGCCAGCTGTCATGACCGCAGTTCCGGCCTTCATCCAACCCAAGCCCTCATCACCAAAAACGCCAAGCAGCAACGGTCCGACAGTCAGCAACGCAAACAAGCCGTAAACAATGGTTGGGATGCCTGCCAAAACTTCAAGCATCGGTTTAGCAAAAGAACGAACACGCGGAGACGCATATTCACTTAAGTAGATCGCGGCAAACAGGCCGATCGGCACCGCCACCAATAACGCAACAAGCGAGATATAGAAGGTGCCCCAAAGCAAAGGAATGATACCAAGTGATGACGATCCACCTCGACCTGAAAAACTTGGCGCCCAAGTCGTACCAAAAAAGAACTCGGTCGCGGGGTACAGTTTGAAGAATTCCCAAGTGTTAAACACAAGTGAAAGCACGATACCAATCGTTGTGAGGATGGCGATTGAGGCGGCCCCGAAAAGAAGCACGCTGACCCCTTGTTCCACAACGTTTCTGGCCCGGTATTCAGAACTGGTTTGCAACCAACCGGCACCTGCACCCAACAATGCGACCAATATTACACCGACAGTCATGATCGAATAGCCAGTCGAGGTCAGAGTTCGATAGCTTTGAGCCGCTCGCAAAACGGGCTGGGTGATTTCAGCGGTCACGACTTGCCCGGCGTCCTTCAGGCGTTGGGTCATGTCGGTAATATCTGCACGCGCGTTATTTACCATGTCCTCGGTCAGGTGACCTTGCGCAATCGCATTGTTCAAGCCCGATGCAGTTCGGCGCACTTCGGCCATTACTAAACTGCGGGACGAGCCCTCTTTGACAGCAGAGTCGGGGATCATCTCCGACACTTGAGAATTGACATATAACGGCTGAACCAACAGCCAGATGATCATAAGACCAAATGCGGGAACCGCGGTTTTTAAGGCTACATTTGCGCCGTAATAAAAGGGAAGCGAGTGCAAGCCCCGGCTGTCGCCTCCGGAACTGTGCAAAGCGCGGGACCGCCCAAGAAAAAAACCGACTGCCGCGATCGCGAAAACGATCAGAATAAGCCAAAGTATCGGCATGGCACCCCCACAGGTCTATTTGGGAATTATTCAAGAAGTTTGGGACGGCACGCGTGCCGCCCCTGCATTTTTAACCAATGTCAGGCTTAGCTGCCCGAGCCCATGGTAATTTCGTTGGCGATTGCATCCTGAGTTTTTGCAAGCTCAGGATCCGCTACCAAGCCATAATTGGCCAGAGGGCCAGAACCGCCTGCGATTTCATCAGCCGTAAAAAACTGGGCGTATTCCTTCAAGCCAGGGATTACGCCAATATGCGCCTTCTTAACGTAAAAGAATAGCGGACGCGAAACAGGGTACTCGCCCGAAGCGATGGTTTCAGTTGAAGGAGCGATGCCACCCATCGTTGCAACTTTCAGCTTGTCGGTGTTGTTCTCATAGAACGCCAGTCCAAACACGCCGATACCGTTCGGGTTCGTGTCGATGCGAGCCAAAGTTTCGGTGTAGTCACCGTCGATGTCGACCGATTTTCCGTCGGCGCGAACATCCAAGCATGCGTCTTCAGCGTCGTCTTCGCTCATGCCGCCTGCGATCATAGCTTCCATAGCACCAGTCGATTCGCAGCCGGCCAGCAAAACCTTGTCTTCGAACACTTCACGAGTACCGTGCTTGGTACCGGGGATGAACATCGCAATTTCAACGTCCGGCAAAT
Organism: Ruegeria sp. BHSA163; assembly: GCF_059613365.1. Taxonomy (NCBI): domain Bacteria; kingdom Pseudomonadati; phylum Pseudomonadota; class Alphaproteobacteria; order Rhodobacterales; family Roseobacteraceae; genus Ruegeria; species Ruegeria sp. BHSA163. The sequence continues at coordinate 22,662 of NZ_JBXWSJ010000058.1, read as the reverse complement.
CGCTGTTGAATTCAGCCCAAGTGTTAAAGCTGTTGTCAACCAGTGCACCGTCTTTCATGACCTTGGCACCGATGGCATTGTAGATGTCTGAAGGTTGGAACGCTGTGAACGCCGGGCCAGTCTGCTGGCTTGCGAAAACAATGCCGTCATAGCCGATGCGGACTTCCATGATATCAGTCACGCCATTGTCAGCACACGCCTTGATTTCTTTTTCACGAATTGCGCGCGATGCGTTCGCCACGTCGATGGTGTTTTCGCCTACGCCCTCGCAAAAACGCTTAAGGCCTGCTGATGAGCCACCCGATTCCACAACAGGTGTCGGGAAGTCAGTGTTTTCACCAAACAGCTCAGCAACAATAGACGCATAAGGCAGAACAGTCGACGAACCGGCAACTTGGACGTTGTCACGTGCAGCAGCAGTGGTGGCCGAAACAGCAGCAATCGCCAGCGCGGAAGCCGACAGTTTTACAAAGGACATTACAGTCTCCCTGAAAGTTTGAAGGTGATCACCCCCATGATGATCTCGAGCGAACCCCTATGAGTCGTCCGTAAGGGTTTTGTGACACTGATGTAACAGTATTATGACACTGCGGAATTTTGCTGAGATTCACTTTGAATATTTGACCGGGGTCCAAATTGCACAAAATCAGCGTGGCAAAATGACGGTAAAAACCGATCCCTTGCCCAGGTCGCTTTCTACACGCAACCGTCCGCGATGCCGGTTCACAATGTGTTTTACGATCGCTAATCCCAAACCCGTTCCCCCCAGTTGTCGGGACCGATGATTGTCGGCCCGATAGAACCTTTCGGTCAGACGAGGTAGATGGACGGCGTCTATGCCGGGACCCTTGTCAATAACCTGCACCCTTACCGCAGGTCCTCGAATAGCGATGTTTCTTTCAGATGGGATTAACTTAATCTCAACGCTTCCGCCGCTACCCCCATATTTTATTCCGTTTTCCACCAGATTGGTAAAAACCTGCCGCAATTGATCGCTGTCACCGGTCACCATCACCGGCCCTTCCGGCGCGGTCAGTGATAATTCGACCGAGGCGTCGTCACTCAATGGTCGCAGTGCATTCAGGATCGACTGAAGCAACCCGTTTATATCAACTTGCTCAGTCGGCCTTACACGCTCTTCGCTTTCGACTCTGTTTAACGACAACAAGTCGCCGACCAAACGATTCATGCGATAAGCTTCGTCTGTCATAATCTTGAGGAAACGCTCCCGTGCGGCCGCGTCGTCCCGAGCAGGTCCACGAAGTGTTTCTATAAACCCCATCAGTGCCGTAAGAGGCGTGCGAAGCTCGTGGCTAACGTTGGCAACAAAATCCCGACGCATCTGACTGGCTTGCTCTAAATGCGTAACATCCTGAAACACGACCAAAACCGCACCACCCGATACGGCTCCAATTCCGTTCATATATCGGCATTCTACTTCAAAGGTGGTGTCCTGTGCTCCGTCATTGGATAGATGTCGGGTTTTAGTGTGACCTTTGCTGCGAAGACTGTTTTCGATGGTGTCTATAACTTGCGGTTGCCGAAGAATAGTCGCGAAATGGCGCCCTTGAATATTCGGTCCCAGCAAAGTTTTGGATTCAGTGTTTGCTGCAATGATGCGTTCTGTCTGATCAACCATTAGTGCGGGCATGGGCACCACGGCAATGAACTCATCAATCAACTCGCTGGACATTTTCCGGCCTGTTACTTCAGATCAGCGGACGAAACGGGTGCCATCTGATCCCGGAATTTCCGCATATTGTCCTGATAGTGCAGTGCACTCAACGTTATGCTTTTTGCCGCGGCTTCGTCCAGTTGACGCACCACCTTGCCGGGCGCGCCCATGACTAGTGAATTGTCTGGAATTTCCTTGCCTTCTGTTATCAAAGCACCGGCGCCGATAAGACAATTCTTACCAATTTTAGCTCCATTCAGAATGATCGAACCCATTCCGATCAAGCTGTTTTCACCGATCACACAACCATGCAACATCACCTTGTGTCCAATCGTACAATTCCGGCCGATGGTCAACGGATAACCTGGATCGATGTGCATGACGCAGTTTTCCTGAACGTTACTTCCGGCGCCCACTCGAATTTCTTCATGATCGGCCCGAATAGTAGTACCGAACCAAACCGAAGCGCCCTGTTCGAGTACAACTTTACCGATGAGGTTGGCGTCCGGCGCCACCCATGTGTCCTCATGAATCTGCGGCTTCTCGTCGCCCAGTGCATAAAACGTCATCTATTGATCCTCAAATTCAGCCTGCAAAGTTCGAATATGTTCCTGCAATCCTGGCTGCTGAATGCGGCGCATTCGTTCTGCACTGACAATTGTCTTTAGCTTTTCCTCGGTTGCATCCAGATCGTCATTAATCAGTACGTAATCGTAATAGCCCCAGTGGCTGATCTCATCCCAGCTTTTCAGCATCCGTTTCGCAATCACATCGTCGCTGTCCTGACCTCGAACCTCCAAACGTCGTCTCAATTCGGGGATCGAAGGCGGAAGAATGAAGATCGACAAAGCGTGCTTACCCAGATCAGAATTGCGAATCTGGACTTCCCCTTGCCAATCAACATCAAACAAAACGTCCCTGCCCTGATCAATCGAGTCACGCACCGGACCAGCGGGAGAACCATAGAAGTTCCCAAAAACATGAGCATGTTCAAGCATCTGACCGTCTGTAACCTGTTGTTTAAACGCGTCTTCAGAAAGGAAAAAATATTCGCGCCCGTGTTCCTCACCCGGTCGCGGGGCTCGGGTCGTGGCCGAGATGGAAAACTCTAAATTCGAGTCCCATTGCATCAACCGGCGAGCCAGCGTGGACTTTCCTGCGCCTGATGGCGAGGACAGAATGATTAATAGGCCTCGGCGATCCGCCATGATGTAGTTCCCGTCACTATTCTACGTTTTGCACTTGCTCGCGCATTTGATCGATCACTGCCTTCAACTCCAGCCCCACCGACGTCAAGTCAGCATTTTGGGATTTCGAACAAAGGGTGTTGGCCTCGCGATTGAATTCCTGTGTCAGAAAATCCAGTTTGCGGCCGACAGGCCCGTCCTGCTGCAACAAACCGCGCGCGGTTGAAACATGAGCTGCCAGACGATCGATCTCTTCTGTGATGTCTGCTTTAACGCTGATCAAGGCCAGCTCTTGCGCAACCCGGTCGGGGTCAGCACCATGAGAGTTATCCAAGACACGCGCCAGATTTTCTCGTAGCGCCTGCCTCATTTCTTGACGCCGTTTTTCTGCCAATGCCGCGGCGCGCTGAGTCAAGTTTTCAATGCTTTCCAGTTGGTCCCTTATTATCGCTTCCAGCGCCAAACCTTCGGTCCGACGCATTTCCAGAAAATCAGACAGTAAAGCGCTGAAATCGGACTTGAGAAATTCCACCAGCGGACCCGCATCATCAACATCAGGTCCAGCTTCGATCATTCCTTTTAACGACAAAAGTTCACTGGCCTTGGATTGCGCAAGTGACAAACCTCGTTTCGACGCCATCGCTTCTGCTGCAACCAAAGCATCCAAGGCTGCCTCCATCGCCGGCACGTTCAGTTTAATGTCCTGCGAAGATTCTTCCCGACTCAATCGCAAGGAAAGTATGACATTCCCTCTACCCAAAGTTTTTGACAGGTCGGATCTTAGTGCCGCTTCAAGACCGGTTAACCAATCCGGTACTCGCAAGCGTAGGTCCAGCCCCTTACCATTGACGCTGCGCAGTTCCCATCCCCAACTGTGAGGGCCGTGCTCCCCTTTTCCCGAGGCAAAACCGGTCATGGATTTGATCATGCCTGTCCTTTCCAAAGTTGCCTGCCGCACCTAATGCTATCCGTTGCTGTGGGGCAAGGCCTTGCTTATTCGTCAAATCTTCGGACAAGTTAACCATTAGTTAAATATTTCCTCCAAAATTGATTAAACCCGTGTCAGTCTTACGAGCACAGAGACTATCAGGCCGACGATCCGCCATTTAGATGGCATTTTAGGAAAATCCTGGCTAATCGGCATAAGGGTAATGAAAATGAAAACTTTTTTTGGAACGGACGCCAACTCCGACTTTGGAAAGATCATTGCAATGGACCGCTTTGACAGTGGGCGTAGCTTGTCCCCTATCCGTCAGGCCGAAGCATACTGGACCGCTCTCTTAACTGGCGGTGAAGTTCCGATGCGGTCTCAAATCGATCCGCGCGGGCTTGAGAATATCCTCGAGTATACTTTCGTTCTGGAAAGGATCGCACCTGGTTTGGCGAGGTTTCGACTGGCGGGAAGCCATTTGACGAAACTCGCGGGTATGGAGGTTCGAGGAATGCCTCTGACAGCCTATTTCGAGCCCAGCGCTCGCGGCGCTGTAACGAGGCATTTGGATAGGGTTTTCTCCCAACCCGCAATTGCAGAATTGGGCCTTGTTTCATCTGGCAAACTTGGGCGCGCAAAGCTTCAGGCGAGAATGCTTTTGCTGCCGCTGAAAAGCGATCTTGGCGATATTAGCAGAGCACTGGGTGTTCTGGTTAGTGATGGCCCAATCGTATCGACACCCCGCCGATTTACCATAGCGGAAAACAAGATAAGGACCGTGCACGATATCCAAAAGCCACCGGTGCGGTCCGGCTTGCAAAACATGGGGCTGGCCGAGGAACAGGCTGAATTCAAATCGGCTCCACCTCACCTGAGGCTCGTTTCGTCACGGGACGACTGATCAAAATTAAAAAACGGCGAGCACCCGGCCCGCCGTTTTGGTTCAGCAAAACCTGCACTTAGCTCGCGGCGCGTTTAGAGCCATTGCTGCGCAAGTTAGTGAGTTCTTCGGCCACGAGGAACGCCAACTCCAACGACTGCGACGCATTGAGGCGGGGGTCGCATGCCGTGTGATACCGATCCGATAGGTCTTCTTCGGTCACCGCTCGGACACCGCCAGTGCATTCTGTTACGTCCAAACCGGTCATTTCGAAATGTACACCACCCGGCACTGTTCCTTCAGCCTGATGGACGCCAAAGAAATCACGTACCTCACGTAGAACCGAGTCAAACGGTCGCGTTTTATAACCCGTCGCCGATTTGATGGTGTTGCCGTGCATCGGATCACAGACCCAGGTTACCTTCGCGCCTTCTTCTTTAACTGCCTTGATCAGGCGTGGAAGATGCTCGCCAGCTTTTCCTGCACCAAAACGTGCGATCAGCGTCAAACGACCCTCTTCATTGTCCGGGTTCAGCTTGGACATCAAAATCTTCAGGTCCTCGGCGGTAGTAGTAGGTCCGCACTTCAATCCAATTGGGTTCAAAACGCCGCGACAAAATTCGACATGAGCGCCATCAGGCTGCCGGGTACGGTCACCGATCCAAATCATATGACCTGACCCAGCCAACCAATTTCCCGAAGTCGAATCCAACCGCGTCAGGGCTTCTTCATATTCCAGAAGCAACCCTTCGTGGCTTGTGTAGAACTCGACGGTCGAAAATTCATGTGTGGTGTCTGCAGTGATTCCCGCGGCATCCATGAAATCGATGGTGTCTTGAATTCGATCTGCTATTTCAGAATATTTTTGTACATCCTGTTCGTCGGTGAAACCCAGAGTCCAAGAATGCACGCGGTTCATGTCTGCAAAACCGCCTGTTGAAAACGCGCGCAACAAGTTCAGCGTTGCGGCCGCCTGCGTATACGCTTGCAGCATCTTAGCTGGGTTCGGAACTCGAGCTTCTGGCGTAAAAGCCAGCTCATTAATAATGTCGCCGCGATAGCTGGGTAGTTCTACACCATCCACAACCTCGGTTGGCGCACTGCGTGGCTTGGCAAACTGACCCGCCATACGGCCAACTTTAACCACAGGGACTTTTGCCCCATAGGTAAGAACCATCGCCATTTGCAGCATCACCTTAAAGGTGTCGCGGATAGCATCCGCACTAAATTGGTCAAAACTCTCGGCACAGTCTCCGCCTTGCAACAAGAAAGCCTCGCCACGGCCAGCGGCGCCCAAATGCTGCTTGAGGCGTCGTGCCTCACCCGCAAAAACCAGCGGGGGATACTGCGAAAGCTGAGCCTCGACTTTGGCCAGCGCGGCCGCATCGGTATACTCGGGCATCTGAACACGGGGCTTGTTGCGCCAGTTCGATTTTTGCCACTCGGTCATAGCTTTGATCTCCGCTGAGGTAATTCAGGGTGTCTCTATACAAAAAGCTGCGAAGAGTGACCATATCCCTTTTGCGCCTCTTGACGCCGCAAATAAGCTTTGAGCATGGTTGCGGGCAGACCAGCCGCCGCCAAATTCACGGCGCGCTCCGAATCAAGGACAGTTCGCCATGCAAGAGCAACGCCAAGTTGTCACTGTGGACAGCAACACTGACAAGCCAAAAAACTTTGTGTTTGTTTTGTTGGAGAAGTTTTCGCTTCTGTCTTTTGCATCGGCTTTGGACAGCTTGCGCATTGCAAACCGAATGGCCAACCGCGAGCTTTATACCTGGCAATTGGCCGCCGAAGGTGGCGAAACTGTCAAATGTTCGGCAGGCACGACGTTCACCGTCGATTGCGATCTCGTCGAACTACAGCGTGACGACGTAATTCTGATTTGTGGTGGCGTTGACGTGCAGGCCGCCACCACCAAGCGTATTCTGAACTGGATACGACGCGAAGCACGCAAGGGTCTTAGGATCGGCGGTCTATGCACAGCAGCTTATACCTTGGCCAAAGCCGGGCTGCTGGAAGGCAAACGTGCGACAATACATTGGGAAAACTCAGACAGTTTTGCTGAAGAGTTTGACACTGTAGAACTTACGAAGTCTGTGTTTCAGATCGACGGAAATCGAATGACCACCGCTGGCGGAACCTCATCCATTGACTTGATGCTAAAGCTAATTGCGGACGATTACGGCGAGGATTTGGCCAACGCGGTGGCAGATCAGATGATCTATTCCTCTATTCGAACTGACCAGGACACACAGCGTCTGTCCACGCCAACTCGAATTGGTGTTCGCCACCCCAAGCTCAGCCAAGTCATTCTCATGATGGAAAAGAATATCGAAGAGCCGATTTCCCCTTCTATCCTGGCCAAGGATGTAGGAATGTCGACCAGACAGCTTGAAAGGTTGTTCCGTCGTTACCTCAGCCGCTCGCCCAAGAGGTATTATATGGAATTGCGTCTGCATAAGGCACGAAATCTACTTATGCAGACGGATATGAGCGTCATAAACGTGGCACTGGCCTGCGGTTTTGCCAGTCCGTCGCATTTTTCGAAATGCTACCGTGCACACTACAACACTACGCCATATCGCGAGCGTGGAGCGCAAAGCGGAAGGTTATCTGTCTAACTCGCTGGCACCATCCGGTATATCGCGCCCTGCCCGACAGAAATAAACCAAATTGAACCGTCTGGTGCCTCTACTATATCCCTGACGCGCTCGGTTTCCGGGCCTTTGATCTGCTCGACCTCTCGCAAATTGGATCCTGACAGCCGGGCGATATAATCGAATTTGAGCGATCCCACGAACAGATTGCCTCGCCACTCTGGCCACAATTTGCCCGAGTAAACCATTAAGCCCGACGGCGCTATTGATGGATCCCAATAGTGTTCGGGTTGTTCCATCCCCGGCTTAGATGTGCCTTCGCCGATTTTGTCGCCGGAATAGTGGACACCGTAGGAAATTACCGGCCATCCATAATTTGCGCCCGGCTTGATCCGGTTCACCTCGTCTCCACCGCGCGCGCCGTGCTCGGACAGCCAGAGGTTTCCCCGCCCGTCAAGGCCAGCTCCCTGAGGATTTCGATGACCATAGCTCCAGATTTCAGGTCGTATATCTGATTGACCGACAAATGGATTATTCGCTGGCACCGTTCCATCGCGATTTATGCGGATAACTGTACCCATATGATTTGACCTGTTTTGAGCCTGCGGTCTGTCACCGCGATCTCCAATCGTTACGAACAGTTTCCCGTCTGGAGCTTCAACGACCCGTGATCCGAAATGGCGCCCGCCGCTACCGCCGGGAACAGCTTCAAAAATCACGCGTAAATTTATAAGGCGATCACCAGATTCTGACAGACGAGCAACAGCCAAAGCCGTTCCTGCACCTCCTTTTTGTGGTTTGGAAAAAGTCAGAAAAATCTCGCGGGTTCGTTGGAAGTTTTTTGCCACAGTAACATCAAGCAAACCGCCCTGCCCGTTCGCGGCGACTTTTGGCGCTCCTTTCACGCGCCGTGCCTTGCCTTTGCTGACGTACAGCAAGTCTCCATCCCGTTCCGTTACGAGGAACGATCCATCCGGCAAAATCCCGACTGCCCAAGGTGTGTCCAGACCTTCTGCCACCTTTGAAACTTGTACGGGGCCGGCTGAAGTTTGCAAAACATCGGCGCTGAGCGATCCAGCCCAAAGGCAAAGAAATACCGTTGCAAGGAATTTGGACATGATGCCGCTCCATCATTTGACACGTGACAGCGGGAACAACCGCTATCCCGATAAAACAGATAGGTTCCTAATCAGAGAAAACACAGTTTCGTTAGTACTTTTCTTTTTCCGATAGCTTGCCTAGGGTCTTGCTCAGAACAAAAAAGTTCAAAACAGGGAGTAACCAAATGAAAAAGCTGCTTACTGCAACTGCAGCAACCGCATTGCTGGCCGGTTCGGCCATGGCCGAGGATGTCACGCTTGGCGTTCTCTTCGGTTTTACCGGCCCGATTGAATCACTTTCTCCAGCCATGGGAACTGGTGCCGAACTGGCGATGGCCGAAGTAACGGAGTCCGGCAAACTTTTGGATGGCGCCACCGTCACAAGCATGCGCGCAGACACCGGCTGTATTGACAACGGATTGGCAACAGCGAACGGCGAACGCATGATCGCGGAAGGTGTCGCAGGCATCATCGGGGGCGATTGCTCGGGTGTTACCGGTGCAATACTTCAGAACGTGGCGATACCAAACGGCATGGTCATGATTTCACCCTCAGCCACATCACCTGGTCTGTCGACCATGGAAGATAACGGCCTGTTTTTCCGCACGGCACCGTCGGACGCACGTGAAGGTCAGGTCATGGCCGACATCCTGCAGGATCGCGGGATCAATTCGATCGCGTTGACTTATACAAACAATGACTACGGCAAGGGTTTGGCTGACGCTATTCAAACGTCTTTTGAAGCTGTCGGTGGTGAAGTCACGATTGTTGCTGCCCACGAGGATGGCAAAGCGGACTATTCAGCAGAAGTTGGCGCTCTTGCGTCTGCAGGCGGCGACATTCTTGTTGTTGCAGGTTATCTTGATCAGGGCGGACTGGGCATCATTCAATCAGCGTTGGATAGCGGAGCTTTTGACACATTCGGATTGCCCGGCGGTATGATCGGTGACTCGTTGCCAGCCAACGTCGGCCCCGACCTCAATGGATCGTTCGGTCAGATTGCTGGTTCGGGTGGCGAAGGCGCAGAGAAATACTTCGCTATGGCCGAAGCCGCGGGATTTGACGGTTCATCGCCGTACTCACCGGAATCTTATGATGCAGCAGCGCTTTTCATGCTGGCAATGCAAGCGGCGGGTTCGACAAACCCAGCGGACTATGTCGGCAAAGTGCTGGAGGTTGCGAACGAACCCGGCGAAAAGATTTATCCGGGTGAACTGGCCAAGGGTCTAGAACTACTGGCTGCCGGACAAGACATCGATTATGTCGGTGCATCTGGAGTCGAATTAATCGGCCCCGGTGAAAGTGCTGGCTCCTACCGTGAGATCGAAGTGACAGACGGTGAAAACAAGACCGTTAACTTCCGTTGATCCCATTCAAATATGTATAAAGCAATCAGCCCGGGCCTTGCTCCCGGGCTGATTCAATGAAAAAAGACTGCACTTTTTGGGGATGGAACAAAAACAACGCCGACAACGGCGGCTAGGGGATAAGATGATCGTCGTTGAAGACGTGCATAAGCATTTCGGCGGTTTCCACGCAGTGGACGGGGCGACACTGGAGATCGAAAAGGGCTCGATCACGGGCCTAATCGGGCCGAACGGAGCCGGCAAAACAACGCTGTTTAATGTCATCGCCGGGGTGCTGCCGCCCACAAGCGGCAAAGTGTTTATGGATGGCGAAGATATTACCGGCTTGCCTCCGCACGACCTGTTTCACAAGGGCTTGCTGCGCACGTTCCAGATCGCGCATGAATTTTCGTCGATGACTTGTCGGGAGAACCTCATGATGGTTCCTGGCGCGCAATCGGGTGAGTCACTTTGGAATACTTGGTTCGGACGCAAACGTATTGCTGACGAAGAACGCGCTTTGCAGGCCAAAGCTGACGAAGTGCTGGAATTTCTGACAATCGAGCATCTGGCCGATCACAAGGCCGGTCAAGTTTCTGGCGGGCAAAAGAAGTTGCTGGAACTGGGTCGCACCATGATGGTTGACGCCAAAATCGTATTTCTGGATGAGGTCGGCGCAGGCGTGAACCGCACTCTGCTGATGACAATTGCAGACACGATCCTGCGTCTTAACAAGGAACGCGGTTATACTTTTGTGGTCATCGAGCATGACATGGATTTTATCGGAAAAATCTGCGACCCCGTCATCTGCATGGCCGAAGGCAGAGTACTGGCCGAGGGCACGTTAGATGAAATCAAGGCGAACGAACACGTGATCGAAGCCTATTTAGGTACAGGTCTGAAAAATAAAGACAAGCTGGAGGCCCATACATGAGCCGCAGCTCTAGTGACAACCCTTATCACGATGATAAGGGCAACAAGGACGCCTCGATCACCAACAAGGCCGGGATCGGAACCATGACGCCCGCGTACAAAAAAAGCGGGCCTGTCACCAAGGTCGACGGTGGACCCTTTTTAATCGGCGATACTATGACAGGCGGCTACGGCAAGGGGCCAGATATACTTCACGACTGCACGATTGCGGTCGACAAAGGGGAAATTGCGGTCATTGTCGGCCCGAACGGAGCAGGCAAATCTACTGCGATGAAAGCTGTTTTCGGAATGCTGGATGTTCGCGCCGGATCTGTGCGGCTGGACGGTGAGGATATAACATCGCTCACCCCGCAAGACCGCGTTATTAAAGGCATGGGTTTCGTACCGCAGACCCAGAACATTTTTACCTCGATGACCGTCGAAGAAAATCTGGAAATGGGCGCATTCATTCGCCGGGACGACATCTCTGAAACGATGGAACAAGTTTTTGAGCTGTTCCCGATCCTGCGCGAAAAGCGTAATCAAACTGCTGGGGAGTTGTCGGGGGGCCAGCGCCAACAAGTCGCCGTCGGCCGTGCACTGATGACCCAGCCCAAGGTTCTAATGTTGGACGAGCCGACCGCTGGCGTATCCCCTATTGTTATGGACGAGCTGTTCGACCGGATTATCGAAGTTTCGCGTACAGGTTTGCCGATTCTAATGGTCGAACAAAATGCCCGCCAAGCACTTGAAATCGCAGACAAAGGCTATGTGCTTGTGCAAGGGCGCAACGCCTACACTGGTACAGGCAAGGAATTGTTGGCCGATCCGGAAGTGCGCAAGAGCTTTTTGGGGGGATAAGAATGCTTGCAGAAGAAAACTCTATTGTCTTCACATGTATCACCCTAAGGACAAGACTGGCAGGTTATGTTGAACGGGGGGTGCAAATCTGATGGACTTCCTCAACGCCCTTGTCGCGCTCTCCAACTTTGTCATCGTTCCCGCGATTGCCTATGGCAGTCAACTGGCGCTGGGTGCACTCGGAGTCACGCTGATTTACGGCATTTTGCGGTTTTCGAACTTTGCGCATGGTGACACGATGGCCTTTGGCGCGATGATCGCAGTTTTGGTCACTTGGGGATTCCAAGCAGCCGGAATTGGTTTTGGGCCCCTTCCCACGGCGCTGTTGGCTTTGCCTTTTGCCATCTTGGGTTGCATCGTTTTGGTTCTTATCACAGACCGAATTGTTTATCGCTTCTACCGCGAACAAAAGGCTAAGCCCGTGATACTGGTGATCGTCTCGATGGGCGTCATGTTCATCATGAATGGGCTCGTGCGTTTCATCATCGGTCCTGATGATCAAAGGTTTTCCGACGGCGCCAGATTTCTGATTTCTGCGAGAGATTTCAAAGCCATAACTGGCTTACGCGAAGGCCTTGCAATCAAAACGTCTCAGGGAATTACTGTCATCGTGGCTGTGGTTGCAGTTGCTTTGTTGTTCTGGTTTTTGAACAAAACGCGCACTGGAAAATCCATGCGCGCCTATTCAGATAACGAAGATTTGGCGCTGCTATCCGGTATCAACCCTGAACGGGTCGTGATGATAACTTGGATAATAGTCGCAGCGCTGGCAACGACTGCTGGAGTACTGTATGGGCTTGATAAAAGCTTTAAGCCGTTTGTCTATTTTCAACTCCTGCTACCAATCTTCGCTTCGGCTATAGTAGGAGGATTGGGCAACCCAATAGGCGCAATCGCAGGCGGCTTTATTATTGCATTTTCAGAAGTAACAATCACCTACGCGTGGAAGAAGGTACTCACTTATCTGGCACCAGAGAGTTTGGAGCCGTCAGGATTGGTTCAATTGCTGTCTACCGATTACAAGTTCGCTGTTAGTTTTGTGATCCTGCTGATCGTTCTTCTGTTCAAGCCTACAGGCCTGTTTAAAGGAAAAGCGGTATGAGCGAGACGACTAAAAACGCGTTTCTGTTCGCGATCGTCGGCGCGCTTATTCTTGTTACAGGCGTGCTTCAAGGATGGAATGCTGCAATCCTCATTCTAAACATGGGTTTGATCTCGGCCATCATGTCAATCGGAGTGAACCTTCAATGGGGATTTGCTGGTTTGTTCAACGTGGGTGTCATGGGTTTCGTCGCTTTAGGTGGCTTGGCCGTGGTCCTTGTATCGACACCGCCTACACCAAGAGCCTGGGCTGCAGGAGGCTATGGCGTAGTTCTGTCTCTTTTGCTCGGCGCCGCAACTGTTGTCGCTGCGGTCATGATTGCCAAAAAAGTTCCAAAGGGTCGTGCACAGACACTTTCAATTATTGGGGTTCTCGTCGTCGGTTTCTTTGTTTATCGGGCGATTTTTGATCCCAGCATTGCTGCAGTTGAAGCTATTAATCCAGCAGTTGAAGGTAATTTAGGTGGGATGAACCTACCCGTACTTTTTGCCTGGCCTGCAGGAGGCTTGTTAGCGGCGGGGGCTGCTTGGCTGATTGGAAAAACGGCGTTGGGTCTACGGTCGGACTACTTGGCTATTGCGACACTTGGTATTGCCGAAATCATCATCGCGGTCCTAAAAAACGAAGATTGGTTGGCGCGTGGCGTCAAGAATGTCTATGGAATACCACGCCCGACACCCATTGTGGGTTACGAAGTAGATCTTCAGCAGGATCCGGATTTCATCGCCCGGGCAGAATGGTTGGGGCTGGACCCGGTGACGGCGTCGACCTTGTCAGTAAAGCTGGGTTATTCGCTGCTTTTCGCAGTTATTCTGGTAATTTTACTGTGGATGGCCCAGATGGCGCTGCGCAGTCCTTGGGGCCGGATGATGCGCGCGATCCGCGACAATGAAGTCGCCGCCGAAGCCATGGGTAAGGATGTAACCCGCCGCCACTTGCAGATTTTTGTACTGGGTTCAGCAATCTGCGGAATAGCCGGTGCAATGATGACGACGTTAGATGGACAGCTTACGCCCGGAGCCTATCAACCGCTGCGCTTTACGTTTTTGGTTTGGGTAATGGTTATCGTTGGCGGATCGGGGAACAATTTCGGTGCTGTCCTCGGGGCTTTCGTCATCTGGTTCCTTTGGGTGCAGGTCGAGCCGATGGGCGCGTATGCCGCAACTTTGATGCAAAACGGGTCAGCGTCACTGCAAGCTTCCCTTTCCGAGAACTCGTCTGGTCTGTTGCAATCCATCGCTTCTGGTCTTGTATTAATGAGCGACCACATTCAAGCGAATGTTCAGCACATGCGGATGCTTACAATGGGTTTGATTTTGCTGATTGTACTTAGGTTCAATCCAAAAGGCCTGATCCCGGAAAAATAGTCCTGACCAAGAGGTTAAAATCGCACACCGCGCTGTAAACACGGTGCGGTTTCTTGCACGAAAGGTTAAAATTTTATAAACGCTTTCTCTACTGCTCACGCGAGAGAACAAATCGGATCATCATGTATGGATTGATTGGACGATTTGGAGCAAATCGAGTGACAACGATTACTGAAGGTTGGTGACTGAAATGAATATCCCATATAAATTCGCTACCCTGACAGTTCCGTTAGTTGCCGTTTTATCCGGGTGCATACCGACACCCGAAGACCTTGAAACCACACCGGTCACGGTTCAGACCCCCAAAGGCGAAGTTACCTGTCAGCTCTATCGTCAAGACCGTGTCTCGTGGGACCGGGCAATCAATTTTCCTGCGACAAAGATGTCAGTGCCCGAGGCGGATGCATATTGCAGGCAAGAAGGCCAGCGTAGACTTAAAAATTAGTTTCTTGTCTTGCGCTGAATTTCTGTGGCGCTGACACCAATCCTTGACTTAGCGGTTTTTGAACAAACTTCCAAGAATTCCTCGAACCATGCGCCGTCCGGTCGTTCCTTTTAGTTCTTTTATGACCGCCTCGCTCATCGCAGACGCAAACGTGTCTTTTTTTCGCGTCGTGCGCGCAGTTGACCGACCAACACGGCTACCGGAATAACGTCTGGCGGCGCTAAACTCTCGTTCCATTGGTGATTGGTTTTCAATGACTTCGTCTGCTTCGGCTTGTTCAGCGGCTTTTGCAGCGGCACTCGCGCGGGCTTGAAGAATTTCGTAGGCTGATTTTCGATCTACTGGGATTTTGTATTTGCCCGCCATTTCGGAAGCGGCCATCAGAGCCTTGCGTTCACTTGCGCTAATCGGCCCCAATTGCGATCCCGGCGGTCGAATAAGGGTACGTTCGACAATACCTGGCACCCCTTTTTTTTCGAGTAGCGAAGTCACCGCCTCTCCCACGCCTACCTCGCGAATGGCCGTTTCTGTGTCAAAACTCGGGTTTTCCCGATAGGTTTCGGCGGCCAACCGCAAATTTTTGCGATCCTTTGCGGTAAAGGCACGCAAAGCGTGCTGAACTCGATTACCAAGCTGTCCCAAGATATCCTCGGGAATATCAGCCGGATTTTGTGAGATGAAATAAACGCCCACGCCTTTAGAGCGGATAAGGCGCGCAACCTGTTCGACCTTGTCGACAAGAATCTTGGGCGCATCATCGAACAGCAAGTGAGCTTCGTCAAAAAAGAATACCAGTTTGGGCTTGTCTGGATCACCAACCTCCGGCAATTCCTCAAACAATTCGCTAAGCAGCCAAAGCAGGAAAGTGGCGTAGAGCCTGGGTGCTCCCATCAGCTTGTCCGAAGCAAGGATATTCACCATGCCCTGACCGATTTCGTCTTTGCGCATCA
Organism: Ruegeria sp. BHSA163; assembly: GCF_059613365.1. NCBI lineage: Bacteria > Pseudomonadati > Pseudomonadota > Alphaproteobacteria > Rhodobacterales > Roseobacteraceae > Ruegeria > Ruegeria sp. BHSA163. The sequence goes on along the minus strand of NZ_JBXWSJ010000058.1, from coordinate 7,306 downwards.
GGTCGGACAAATCCAGTGCGGGTTCACCAAAAAGATTTTTACCGCCCTGATTTTCCAGAACTAGCAAGCGCCGCTGAATGGCACCAATGGAGGCGGTTGAAACATTGCCGTACCGAAGCGATAGTTCCTCGCGGTTTTGGCCGATCCAAACCAGCAGAGATTGCAAGTCCTTGAGATCCAAGAGCGGCATCCCTTCTTCGTCTGCTACCCGGAAGGCAATATTCAAGATACCCTCTTGTGCCTCGCTCAACTCCAGCAGGCGTGACAACAACAGCGGTCCCATCTCGGTTACTGTAGTGCGGACTGGGTGCCCTTGGTCACCAAACAAATCCCAGAAAGTCACAGGGCAGGCAGCGTAGCTAAACGTGTCGAACCCGATCCGAGCAGCGCGTTCAGAAAAAGCCTGATGCAGTTTGTGCTCGTCACTACCGGCAAGAGCCAACCCGGAAAGGTCACCTTTGACGTCGGACAAAAAAACAGGAACTCCGGCCTGCGAGAAGCCTTCGGCCAAAATCTGAAGTGTCACTGTTTTACCGGTACCGGTCGCCCCGGCAATCAGCCCGTGTCGATTGGCATAGTTCAAAGCCAATCCTTGTGGCTGACTGTAATCTGCTCCCGCGCCGCCTAAAAAGACCTTATCGTTCATTGATAACTCGCCCCTGCTTTCACCGATCTTTCCAAAGCATATAAAGTTAACCTTTAAGTGCGATAGTCAATCTGCTTTCCATGTGGGTTTTCTGCGGGGAAGCAAACTTCCTCCCTGTCGACTGGCCGTGCCTTAGGGCACGGCTTTTTTAGGTTTCGACTGCTTATCACCCGATTCAGATCACTTTTTTACGTTAACAGTTGACCACCGGGTTCCCCTCTCGTAACGTCGCGCCATAACTAAGTCGGCCAGTCCGACGGGGAGAAACCAAACAAAAAGGGAGCCGATCAAACGGCTCCCTTTTTTGTTGGGCGGGATCGGCAAAAAATTGACGAATTAGGCGAAAATACGATCAATTTCAGATGTTCTAGTCGGATTAAACCTGACACGGTAAGGTTGGGATGCTAGATGGAAAAAAAAGCTGGATCAGCACAACGAGGCATTCATGATCAGGAAACTTGTTCCACTAAACCTGTTGGCAGCCACCCTTTGCTGTGGCGCAGTGTTCGCCCAGGAAACAACTGAAGCGCAGCCGACGGAATCACCACAAGCTGACAGTGGGCAAACAGCCCAAGGCGATCTGGATTTAGGCGAAACTGGCCCGCGTATTGGTGAGCAATACGTCGAAAAACAATCTGGCGACTGGGAAGTATCCTGCATAAAGACTGAAAGCGGCGATGATCCTTGTGCGTTGCGCCAAATTCTAACGGGCCAACAGGGCCAACCGATTGCTGAAGTTACTATCGAGAAGTTACCAGAAGGAATCGCAGCGGTTGCCGCCGCAACGGTTATCGTCCCTCTGGAAACCCATATCCCGTCGCAACTTGCTGTTTCTGTCGATGGCGCCCCTGGCAAACGCTACAACTATCACCACTGCAACCCAGTTGGATGTATCGCTCAACTCGGATTTACCGAAGGCGATGTGGATGCAATGAAGGGCGGCAACAAAGCGATTTTGTCGATTGTGTCGGTTCTTGCGCCCAACCAGGTTTTGGAAATCGAAATGTCGCTGGCAGGATTTACATCCGGGTTCGATGGCTTGACCCCGAACCAAAACTAATCTTCGATCGAATTGTCGAACACCGCCGTTTTGAATTCGGCGGTGTTTCGTTGTCAAACTCGTTTAAGCGCAAGAACCGCGTTTAGGCCACCAAACGCGAATGCATTGCTAAGCGCCACGTCAACACTTGCTTCTCTCGCCTCATTCGGCACCACGTCCAGAGCGCATTCTGGGTCCGGTTCCTCATATCCGATAGTGGGCGCAATAACACCATCACGCACAGCCATGATACACGCCAACAGCTCGACTGCTCCGGTTCCACCGATCAAATGACCATGCATAGATTTGGTCGAAGAGATCATTAGTTCATCCGCGTGCTGACCAAAGACATCGGCAACTGCCGAACACTCGGTTTTATCGTTCGCAGCGGTTCCTGTTCCATGTGCGTTTATGTAGCCAACATCACTAGCGTTCAGACGTGCGTCTGACAAAGCGCCTGCCATAGCGCGCGAGGCGCCTTGTTTGCTGGGCATTACGATGTCGGATGCGTCCGAGGACATGGCAAAACCAACGACTTCGCAAAGAATATCAGCACCTCTAGCACGGGCATGTTCGAATTCTTCAAACACGAAAATACCCGCACCTTCGCCTTGCACCATGCCATTCCTGTTTGCGCTGAAAGGGCGACATGCATCCTTGGACATAACACGCAGGCCTTCCCAGGCTTTAACCCCGCCAAAGCATAGCATCGATTCAGATCCACCAGTGACCATTGTTGGTGCGGCACCACTGCGAACCATTTGAAATGCCATCGCCATCGCATGATTCGAAGATGCGCAAGCTGTCGAAACGGTGAAACTTGGCCCTTTTAGGTTATACTCCATTGAGACATGGCTGGCTGCGGCGTTGTTCATTAACTTTGGAACGACAAAAGGATGCACCCTGTTTTTTCCGTCCTCATAGACCGACCGATAGTTGTCGTCCCAAGTGGATACACCGCCGCCAGCAGTTCCCAGAACGACTCCGGATCGAGCTGCAAGTTCACCATGGAAAACGAGCCCGGATTGTTCGATAGCCTCTTTGGTTGCCGTCAAGGTAAACTGCGTAAAGCGATCATACAGCGTCATCTGCTGCCGATTGAACCGACCTTCGGCCCCGAAACCGCGAACTTGGCCACCGATTTTTATGGCCAGCCTTTCCACATCGCGAAATTCAAGCTCTGAAATACCACACCGACCTTCGCGCATTGCTTCGAGTGTATCGGGAACCGTGTGGCCCAGCGAGTTGATGGTGCCAGCACCCGTGATGACAACGCGTTTCATGCGAGTGTCAGACCTTTTCCGACACGAGTTTTTCAATTCCCGCGATAATGGCGGAAACATTCGAGATATCGAAGTCGCCGGCAGTTGGCTCATTTGCGTTGAATGGCACGGTGATATCGAATTCTTCCTCGATTGCAAAAATGCTTTCGACCAAACCCAGGCTGTCGATACCTAAATCTTCTAACGTGCTGTCGGGTGTTACATCGGATGGCTCCAGAACGGCCTGCTCTGCAATTATTGCTATGACGCGGTCGCTGATGCTCATGTCGTTCCCCTGATTATCGCGTTGGGGATGATTTAATCACTTGGAGGCTATTTGAAAACAGCCTTTTTGATAGCCGCAACGTCCCGTGCCAACCGCGGCAAACGCCGCTGCACTTTGTAGATCTCAGTATGAGTTTCCATTTTTACAGCCGGATAACCCATAACAACACGACCAGCAGGCACGTTTGACAATATTTTTGAGCTTCCGCCAGCAATCACACCATCGCCAATAAATACATTGTCCGAAATACCACTCTGCCCACCAATAACCACATTGTTTCCCATTACGACCGAGCCAGAAAGTCCCGACTGACCACACAGCAAACAGTCATTTCCGATCTGCGAATTATGGCCGATATGAACGAGGTTATCCAATTTCGAACCTGTGCCAATAACCGTGTTACGGACCGTTCCGTTATCAATAGTGCAGTTTGCACCAACTTCGACATCATCGCCGATTTCAACTGCGCCTAATGAATGGATTCGCAGCCAGCTCTGGGCCTTGGCGTCACCCTGATCACCCAGTGTTTTACGCGCGATTTCAACACCTGAAACCTCAGGTGTTACAAAGCTGAAACCGTCACCTCCGATGCGTGCACCGGGCTGCGCTATGAACCTATCCCCGATTTGCGACCTTGCTCCGACGCTGACCATTTCACGAAGAAACGCGTCCTGACCGATCGAGGCATCCATACCGATTACGCAATGCGGTCCAATTACGGAACCCATGCCAATTTTTGCCCGTGCTCCGATAACGGACAAAGGACCAATTGAAACACCGTCTTCTATTTCGGCTGTTGGATCAATCACTGCAGAGGGATGAATGCCTTCCGCGACGCCCTGCCCGCGGTCAAGCATAGCTGTGATACCGGCCATTGCCATGCGAGGACGTTTTACAAAGAGCGCTGCTTCCAAGCCAAACCCGCGCCAATCCGCTCCTTCCCACAGCACTGCCGCACGCGCGGTGCCCGCATTCAAATCCTCGGCATATTTCGGGGCCATTGCCATCGCAAGGTCGGTCGGCCCTGCATCCTTTGGTTCGGCGGCGCGCTGAATTGTAAGATCTGTCTGACCCTCGGCTTCGACGCCAAGCGACTGAGCGATTTGTTGAATGGTGTACTGCATGGCGGGCTTCCTTATTTCAGGATTCGCCCTGTGATTAACCCTGAACGTCTGGCAGGACCACCCCTGCTTTCTGCAACGCGTCCCAGATTTTCTGATCCCGGTTGTAAACGTCGCGACGATACTGAACTTCGCCCCTAGGTCCGATATAGGCCGTGCGGTAAATCAAGTGCACCGGAACTGGTTGCTCCAGCTCGACCTTGGTTTCCTTGCCCGTATTCAGGACACGGTGGAAAAAGGCCTTTGGATCCTCTTCCTGACGGGCCAACAGAGTGTAAGCAAACTCGAAAGGATCGGCCAGTCGAATGCACCCATGTGAGAAAGCTCGAACCTCGCGCGCGAACAAACTTTTCTGAGGTGTATCATGCAGATAGATGTTGTGTTTATTTGGGAACATGAACTTTACAAGACCCAGAGCGTTGCTTTGACTAGGTGGTTGGCGCATTGAAAAGGGAAAATTGCGCGCGGTGAACTGAGTAAAGTCGACAGCCTCACGATTAACCCGGCGCCCGCTGCGATCTGTTATCTGAATATGGCCCACCGCATTTGGGTTCGCACGCAGTTTGGGCAGATACTCCTTAGTTATGATTGAGCGTGGAACGTACCAACTGGGATTGATAACCATATGTTCCATTTGGTCTGAAAACTCGGGGCTGCGGCGATCGTGTGTGTTCTTTCCAATAACAGCTCGGGTTTCAAAGGTCACACGACCATCGTCGACGATCTTGGCTGAGAAATCTGCTTGATTGACCAAAATGTGCCGCTCACCACGCTCTTCCGGCAGCCAACGCTCGCGCTCAAGCGCGACCAAAACGGCCTTAAGGCGGTCCGAAACTGGTCTGTTTAGCTCTGCGATTGTTCCTTGGCCGGCGACCCCATCGGCTTCCAGCCCATGCGCTGTTTGAAATTCATGAACAGCTGCGACAAGCGCATCATCAAACGTGGGGCTGGCGGTCGGCTTTAGGTAACCCATTGCGACAAGCCTGTTGCGCAACCTGACAACGTCAGTTCCTGAGTCCCCGCGTTCCAGTTTGGTATCTGGTACTTTCTGCCCCCATCCGCCTTGGGCAATAAGGTTTTCCAGCAACATCTTCTGCTTCATCAATGCCCGATATTGAGGCGACTGTGGTGCAACTTGATGGATGTATGTATCCCCACCATGGTCTAAAAGCGCCTGAAGATGCTCCTTTGACGAAAGGCGGTCCACCTCTCGCACCAAACCGCCATCAATTTGTTCGGGATTAACGGTTCCAGAATGCATGTCTTTAGCATATTTCACAAAAATGCGGCTCAACTCTGCCTCGACCGCCCCGAGATCGCGGGTGGTTTTGGCAGTTTCCATCTTGGCAACTAAACCCTGCGGATCGTATCGCCCATCGGGTAATCCATGCTGATCTGTATTCAACAAAGCCCGCACCAGAGTGGCGCGACGAACCGCGTGCTCAACGTGGTTTCCAACCCAAACGGGCTCATACCCGTTTTGACGATAAAATGCCGCAAGGGCCGGATCCGAAGCCGTGTTTTCCGCCAAAGCCATCTGAAACGCGGTGTTGTCCGTGTCACCGGTGGCGACGGACCCTGAGATCGCAATGCATGCCGCAAGTAAAAATTTGGCAGTAGAACGTAGAACCGATTGCATAGATTGGCCTTGGTTTTTCAATAACTTGAAGGCACTCTAGAAAGCGCCCAAACCTGATACTGTTTGTTTGCTCCGAGGATGTCTATTCACAAATATATCATCGAGCCGCATCTTTGAAAAATTGATGCGTGTTTGCATCTGGTCGACTGATCCTGCCGGAAATATCGGCAAGCCTGTGTCAATTGCGCAAAAATTTGCCGAAAATTCCCCTTGGATTTCGACTAAGCAAAAGACTGCTTGGCTCACGATTCTGGCTGTGTCATAAAATCCGCGTCTGGGATGGGAAAAAATTAAGATCGCGCGCGTAACATCGTGTGCAGGCAGGAACAGTACGGGACGAAACTAGAAATGAGCAAGAGCAGTACATCGGGACTAACCCGGCGTGCCCTATTGGGTGCATTTGCCGCTACAGCCGTTGTCGCGGCACCATCCTACTCAAAAGCAGCTGGCTTTCTTCGCGGCGGTGGCGATATCCGCAGGATTCGGATGTATTCCGGCCGCACGGGCGAACGTATCGACATGGTCTATTGGGTCGATGGTAAGTACATTAAGGACGCCGTGAAAGAAGTTAACCACTTCATGCGCGATTGGCGCAATGATCAGGTTAAAGATATGGACCTGCGCACCATCGACATCATGGCTGCATCGCATAACTTGCTGGATGCAAGTGAGCCTTACATGCTGTTGTCTGGCTACCGTTCTCCTAAAACGAACGCAATGCTTCGTTCACGGTCGCGCGGCGTCGCGCGGAACTCATTGCATGTGAAGGGTCAGGCCGCTGATCTAAGGCTGTCATCCCGTTCGGTTTCTCAAATGGCCAAAGCGGCGATGTCCTGTCGTGCAGGCGGCGTCGGCCAATACTATCGATCAAACTTTGTACATATGGACTGCGGTGACATTCGTACTTGGCGCGGCTGAGCAAGCGATCTGATACTCGCGCTACTTTAAGCAAACTCAGTACTGTGCGATTGAGTTGGGCGTATTCGCACCAATTTTCTTGCGCATCTCACTGATCTCAGTTCTGAAACGTACCCCCAAGACTTTTCGCCGCGCAAAAAAATTTAGGCTGCGCTATTCGGCCCCGCTCCAATGTTTTACGTGCATTTCCGAGAAATCGAACAGTCAGTCACAATGAAATGGCGCACCTGAGAAGCGCCATAGTGTTTTCCTAGGTGTTCCAGTGTGTTCCTTTTTCCTTCTTGTAATCAATTATTTGTTGACGTTGATATTCCACTAAGGCTTTTTGAGTTCCCACTAGTTCCCACTTTTCTAGTGGGAACAATTGTGGGAACACCAATGATGGCATCAAACTC